>CAYNKU010000129.1:0-5423 GCA_964397865.1 uncultured Pirellulales bacterium
GTGAAACCCCCGTTTCCTTTAGACTTCTCTTTACTTTATCAAACCAGATAGTCCTTGACAAGCTCGGAAAAAGGCCTGATCTTTTCCGCCAACTCCTCGTAGCCGGCCTTACCCATAAGCGCAAACGTCGCCTCCTTGCCCAGCTCCACTGCGGGCTGGTCGTAAGTATTGATCCCGAACAAGGCGCCGGCAAACGACGTCGTAACCTCATACAGATAAATGAACTGCCCCACCGTATAAGCGTTTACCTCGTCGAATTCGACGGTCAGACAGGGCCTTTTATCACAAACGAGGACATATTCGGTGGCCTTTTTCTCGCTGTTAAGAAGCGCCGCCATATCCGCACCGGCAAGGAAACCCAGCTCCTCGGCGCACTTTGGCGATGGGCCGATCTTCAACTCTCTGCCGAAATTATTGACCTGCAGAAAGGTGAACAGTTTATCGTTAGGTCCCTCGCGGTAAAGCTGAACCTGGCTGTGCTGATCGGTCGCACCGAGCGCCTTGATCGGTGTCGGCCCAATATGAACTTCGCCGCCGGAGAGGTCTTTGGCCTTGCCCAGGCTCTCGGCCCAGAGCTGCCTGTACCAGTCGGCCATATCCTTAAGGGCGTAGCTGTAGGGCATCATTACCGAATTCCTCTTACCGCGATTATAAAAATGATAATTGATCGCGGCATTGATCGCCGCCGGGTTCTTATGAAAATCCTCATCGCTTACCCGCTTATCCATATCCCGTGCGCCGGCTAAAAGCGAATCGATATCGATCCCGCACATAGCCGCGCTGAAAAGCCCCACCGTACTCAACACGCTGAACCGTCCGCCCACGCCGTCGGGTAGCTCAAGGCAGCGAAAGTGCGCCTCGTCGCAGATCTTACGAAGCGTGCCCTGCTGCGGGTCGGTTGTCGCGACTATTCTGTTTTTGTAACCCTGCTCGCCGAGCTTCTCCAGAAGCATCTGCCTTACTATCAGAAACTGACTGGCGGTCTCAGCGGTTCGGCCGGATTTACTTATCACGTTAAAGATCGTTTTATCCAGCCTCTCGCCCGCCCAGTCCAGAAATGAGCCCAGTTGAGCGGGGTCGACATTATCGAATACGAACAGCCTCGGGGCCAACCTGGCCTTATCGTCAAGATTATACATATAAGGATTCAAAGCCGTCTGAAGCGCGATATTGCCAAGTGCCGAGCCGCCGATCCCTAATATGACGAGGGTTTCGCAGCCGTCCTTTAATTCGCTGACCATCTCTTTGACACGCTCGGCGGTATTATCTTTATAAGGCAGGTCCCTGTAAGGCGTCTTGCCCGCTTTTCGTTCGGCGTTTAACTGCGAGATCAAAGGCGAGGTCTGCTCAGCCAATTCCTTGAATTGCCCCGCTGTTATACCGTGCTCGGCGCCAATTACTTCGGCGGTAACATTCTTATAGTAAAGTTTGATCTGTGACTGCATTAAAAATATCTTCCTTTAATATATTATTTTTTCGTTTTCTCCGTCACCTCTTCAACCGGCTAAGTTCATACACCGCCCAGATGTGGTTGATATTGAGATCGACAGCTTTTTCGAGCTGCTTTGTCGCCTCTTCGCGCTGCCCCTTGCCCAGGTATCCCAGTCCGATGAGGTAATACCCTGAGGCCTTGCGGGCTTCTTCGGTCTGCTGTTCGCCGAATTTCGCGAAAAAGTCCATAGAACCGCCCGCTTTCAGGCGGTCCTTGCCGGCCGCGATAATATTATCGAACTGCTCATTCGCCTTATCAGCCCGACCGAGCTTTTTATATGCCCGGCCTATATAGTAATAAGTCTCCGGCCACTTCGAAGCCATCTTGTACTGAACCGTTTGTTCGTAATACGCTCGCGCATTTGCGTTATCGCCTAATTTCTCATAGGCCAGGGCTGTATAATAATTTGTCTGAGGATCGGCGCGATCATTGAGCCTTTTGCGAACAGCCTGATTTTCCGGATATACATTTACCGCTTTGTAATCTTCGAGCGCAGCCTTGTAATCGCCGGCATTAAATCTCTCGTTCCCCCGCAGCAGCATCGCGTTGACATATACATACCGCAGTTCGTCGCCGCCCTCCCACAGGCGGAAGTAATGACTGTTGAGAACCTCGATAGCCTTATCGAAATTACCGGTCTGCACGTAAAGCTGCATCTTGCGGGTAAGTGCGTCGTCGCGTTTTTCGACAGTTTCGCTGTGGGCTTCTAAAAGGGCGAGCCTCTTTTCAGGCGACACTCCCGCTCCCTCATAAAACACATCGAGTTCATAGAAAACCCTCGGATCGGAATCGTCATAAGAAATCGCCTTCTCGTAACTGCGGATCGCCCTGGCGGTATCATTCTGTGTGCGATAGTAAGCCAGGCCGAGGTTGCGGTGCACCATGGCAAACGTCTCGTCGAGAGACCGCGATTTTTCCCAATATTTTATCGCGACCTCCGGCTGCTTCTCATAAAGTAAATTGCCTAAATAATACGCCGCCCTCGCGTCGGTCGGGTCGGCCTTTGCCGCGGCCCGAAGTACATTGATTGCTTCGAGGCGGAACGGAAAACAATACTCAGGCGACAGGCCGCTCGCGTATTTATAGTACTTAAGAGCCTTTTCACTGTCACCGGCCTGCTCATTATAAAATCCCAGGTAATAATATATCATCGGATGCGTACTGGCCCTGTCGCCGTCCGAGCCGTCCAGTCGGGAAAGTACATTTATAGCGCACTTCCAAAGCCCGCAGTTGCCGTAATCCAGGGAAAGTTCAATATAACTTTGCGGATTATCCCGCATAATTTCCGTAAGCGCCTTAAGGGTCTTTTTCGCCTGGCCCTTTTTGCCCATTCTCAGTTCACAATAGTAAAGCTCGTTCTGTGCCCAGAAATCAAGCGGATTTTTGTCCGTAACTTCCTTGGCCTGTTGATAAGCCGCCTTAATCTCTCCATGCCATCTCAATACAGTCGCCCGCAGGTTCTTTAACTTCGCGCTCACGGCGTTAGTGGAAATCGCGGTATCGATGTGCTTCAAGGCCGTGGCGAAATCTCCTTTCCGGCAGTCAAGCTGGGCAAGAGCGGAATAACTCGCGCTGCTCCAGGCACTATTCCAGCTTGCCCGGTAAAACGCGTCATAAGCCTCGTCGTATCTGCCCTGCGCCTGTAAAGCGATACCAAGATAATAATGAGGCCGCCCGTCGAGAGGCCTGGTATAATCCTTCGTTATCCTGTCAAGAGCGAGATTGAGTTTCTCTTCGGCCTGTTTGTACAGGGCGTTCTTACAATCCTGCATACCAAGAACCGTATTGACCCGCGAATCGCCGGGGTCTCTCTTTAAGGCTTCCAGATAATAAGACTCAGGTTTGATGGCGGGGTTATAAAACTGCTGCAGCCGAAGGCCCGCAAGGTACATCTCTTCGATCGTTTCGATCTCTTCCGGCGGCGGTGGCGGCGATACCGGCTCGGGCATCGGCGCATTATCATCTACTTCAACAGGCTTATAACTTACCAGTTCCTGCTTGTCCGATGATAATAGAACCGCCTCGAGGTCCGTCTCTTTCGCGCCGGCGGGCAGTGCGATTTTCTTATAAAAAGGCTCAGCCGGACTTATATCGACTTTTCTTTCGAAGAGCACCTCCTCGCCGGCTTTCAAAAGAATCGTCGCGTCATCGTATTTAGAGGTCGTATTGAATCCGAATTCAATCATACCGTCTTCGACCTCCAGGTTCACCGCGGCCTGGCGGTTGGCGTTTTTCACACCCTGGATCTTCCGGATCGGATACCAATACTGCTTGATAACCTTAACCTCATAAGGCTGGATCCAACTGTAATCGGGCTGATCGTCCGAATAACTGCCAACCATCAACTCCGTATAAGGCCCGTCGCTGTCGGTAAGAACCCTTTCCCATATCTTGCCGTTCTCACCGACCCCCCACGTCCAGAATTTTTTACCCGGCACTTTATGATGGCTTGCGAAATGAACCACGCCCGCGTCGTTGCCATAGTCGTAACCGGCTATAAAATCTTCCAGGCAGTGAAACGCGAACATCGACGTCGGTTCGATATGATTTTTTTCCCAACTGACGTCAACGCCCTTCGTATAATCCACACCGCGGTAAACTTCGTGCGAGATCGGCCAGCGGGCGAAATCCTTCTTCGCGTGGTCGGCTACGAACTGCACACTCGGCGGATATATCACCTGGAAATCAGGCCCGGAATGAACCGCGACGTTTGCCCAGTAAAGGATCGAATGAGTAAAGGGTGTACGGTTGAAAATCTTCACCGTAACTTCCATAAAGTTCTTGTCCGGATAAAGCGTCGCACCAAGTATCCAGTTCATCCGGTGACGAAGTTCCATCTCGCCGACCCAGATCGTCTTACTGCCGTCGGGATTCTCGACCAGCGTATAATCGACCGGCATATATGTCGTTGCCCGGTGGTGATGCGGTATGCACCATTCGATGCCTCCCGATATCCACGCGCCGAGCATACCGATAAGCGCGGGCTTGACAACGCTCTGGCGGTAAAAGTAGTCGTAGTTATTCGTTTTGTCGATAGCTGAAAAAAGCCTGCCGCCGATTTCCGGGAGAAAGCAGATTTTTACATACTCGTTCTCAAGGTATAAAGCGTTATAGGACTGATCCTGCTTTTCGCTCGTCAGAGCATCGATCATCGCGTAAGGATACACGTGACCCTGCGCTCCCTGGTAGGCCCGGCCGTTATAAAACCGCGGGTTGGGGTCGGGCTCGGAGACTTTATAAGTCGGGATCACCAAAGGCTCCCGCCATATTCTAACTTTGCCGCCGCCCGTCGCGGCAATCGCTGTAAAACAAATGATCACTAAAGCTGCGATAATTTTTTTAATAGTCATTTAACTTCTCCTGATATCTCTAAATCTTCTCAAGGTCGGCGTATTTTACCATCAGTGTTTTTGTCTGTCCCGTATTAAATACAACGACAACAACACTTTTTTCCCCCATATCGATAAACTCTTTTACTCTGCCGATACCGAATTTTTTGCTCCTGACCCGCTGGCCCGGCATAAATTCGCCTCCGCCGTCATAACCTGCCGACTCCGTATCGTTATCCTGGTTATCCTCGTAATCGTATTCGATCTCTTCGGCCGCCTCATTGAAATCGACCCCGAGTTCGTAAAGAAACTGCGAAGGAATCGTCCGCAGCATCTGCCCCCTGACGGTGCGGTACTGGGCGTAACTTATATCCAGCCCGCTCTTGGCGCGAGTGATACCGACGAAGAAAAGCCTCCGCTCCTCCTCGATCTCGTCGGTATTGTCGGTGCTTCTTTCGTGCGGCAGCAGCCCCTCCTCGACCCCCACGATAAAGACGTTCTCGAACTCCAGACCCTTTGCGGCATGCAGCGTCATCAAAGCAACCCTCTCAGCCGCCGTGTCGTAGGAATCCACATCACTGAAAAGCGCTATCTGCTGAAGA
>CAYNKU010000129.1:5433-6911 GCA_964397865.1 uncultured Pirellulales bacterium
GGCTCCTCGCTTTGTCGATCATAAAGGGCGGCCGAATTCAGTAGCTCGTTTACATTCTCAAGACTACTGCTTTCCTGACCTTTAGCAGGCTCCAGCGACGCCTCAAGGCCGGACTCGGCAAATACTCGCCCTGCCAAAGGCGCAACTTCGCCGGTTAAATCCTTCTTAAAACCCTCTATCATATTAACAAAACCCGCAAGCCTGCCCTGCGCTTTCGCGCTAACTGAATCGATATGGCCCGCCTGTTTGAGCGCGTCATAAAATCCGATATTCTTCGAATTGGCATAATCAGCAACCCTGCCGATCGTGGTCTTTCCTATCCCCCTGGCCGGTTCGTTTATTATTCGCAAAAGCGCGACCGTATCGTCGGGATTGACCAGCACCTTCAAATACGCCAGGATGTCGCGGATTTCCTTTCGGCCGTAAAACTCGACGCCGCGAAGGATCTGGTACGGAATCTTGTTTTTTATAAACGCCTCTTCGATCACCCTGCTCATCGCGTTGACTCGGTAAAACACCGCTATCTCCCGCATCGATTTGCCGCCGGCTGCCAGTTGCTTGACTTTCTCGGCAAGCGCTTCGGCTTCGGCCGCCTCATCTTCGAAAACATCTATCGCGATATCCTCCCCCGCGGGCCTTGTGGGTATGAGAGTTTTTTGCTTTCGATTCTTGTTGAACGCGATCAAACTATCGGCAACACGCAGAATATTCGGCGTACTGCGAAAGTTTTCTTCGAGCTTGACGACTACCGCGTCGGGCCAGTCGCTTTCGAACGCTAAAATATTACCGATATCCGCGCCTCGCCAGCGATATATCGACTGGTCCGGGTCGCCGGTCACGCAAATATTATTATGCAGCGATACAAGCGCCTTTGCGATTACGTACTGCGCGTGATTTGTGTCCTGATATTCGTCAACCAGCAGATACCTGAATCGCTGCCCAAGCTTCCTACATACATCGGGATTATTTTTCAGCAGCCCGGCCGTTTTCACCAGAAGATCGTCGAAATCCAGCGCGTTATTCTCTTCGAGTATATCCTCGTATTTCCGGTAAATACCTACTAAAGTCTTCGAGAAAAAATCATCCGCGACAGCCTTTAGGTCATCGACGGATTCGAGATTGTTTTTCAGCGTCGATACCGCGCTTAGCATCCTGGCCGGCGAAAAATTCGTCGAAGAAAGCTCGCAGTCCTTCACGGCCCGCTTCATACAGCTTAACTGCTGCCTTGCGTCATAGATACTGAAGTTCGCTTTTACCCCGGCGGCCGCGGCGTATCGGCGCAAAATCCGAACGCAGAGCGAATGAAAAGTGCTGATGTGAACGCCGCTGTGTCCGCAAAGAGCAAAGGCCCTTTGACGCATCTCCTCGGCGGCTTTATTGGTAAAGGTTATCGCGCAAATATTCGCGGGATTGACGCCGGCTTCTATCAATGCCGCGATCCGGTATGTGATCACACGCGTCTTGCCGCTGCCAGGGAC
>CAYNKU010000130.1:0-6875 GCA_964397865.1 uncultured Pirellulales bacterium
TCTTATACTCCACGGGCTTGACAATATACATACTGCAGCCTAAGCTGTGACATCGCTCTATCTGGCGTGCGTCATCAGCCTTGGATAATACCACCACCGGCAGTTTCTTCACCTGCTCATCCTGCTTTATCCTCTTGAGCACCTCGACGCCGTCGATCTTCGGCAGGCGAACATCCACCAGAAGAAGATAAGGTTTTCTCTCCCGCCGCCTCGCGTCGCCGCTTTTTCCTAAAAGAAAATCGATCACCTCCTGGCCGTCCCTGAACCTGATCATTTCGTTCCAGATTCCGCATCGCTCGAAATTCTTTTTTAAAAGCGAAAACTGTCCGTCATCGTCTTCGGCCACGAGTAAAATAGTGTCTCTGTGCATTGTTAAACCCGAATAAATTGGTCCGATTTATACTCTCGGCAGCGCGACAAAAAACCTGCTCCCCACACCCGCCTCCGATTCCACCCACACCCCGCCTTCGTGCCTTTCCACGATCCCCCTGACGATCGTCAGGCCCAGCCCTTCACCTCCGGTCTTAAGGGGGTCAAGGCGGTGGAAAGTCTCGAATATTTTGCCCTGATGGTCCGCGGCGATCCCCAGCCCGTTATCTTCGACGCAATAAACGCTTCTATCGCCCTGGTCGCTGCCGTATATATGTACCACACCGGCCCTGCTGTCGTCAAGATACTTAAGCGCATTATCGAGAAGATTCGTAAAAACCTGCCCTACCTGCACATAATCGCCCTGACAAGGCGGCACCGCGTCAAGTTCGACAGCGGCGCCTGCCTCCTTGACCTTATATTCCATATTCGCGACCACTTCCTCGAGCAGGGAGTTCATCTCCAGGCGTTCGATATTCAAGGCCGCCCTGCCGAGCCTGCTCAGACGCAAAAGACCGAGTAAAAGAGAATCCAGTTTGCCGGTGCCGGCGAGAATATAGTTCAATGCCTCCGGAATACCTTCATTTATCGCAGCCGAAACTTCCTTGCCGACCTTGCTCGCCAGGCCCTTCTCACTCAGGGCCGAGCGGATCAGATCGCAGTTTCTCGCCAGCTCATAACTAAAGCCCTGAATATTCACAAGAGGAGACCTCAGATCGTGCGAAGCGATATACAATATTGACTCAAGTTCCTTATTCTTCAGAGCAAGAACGCCCAGCAGCTTTCTTCGCTCCATCTCAGCCTGCTTTCGCCTTGTAATATCCGTAAGAACGCCGAGAGTGCCCGTGAATTTACCGCTCTCGTCAAAAAACGCTTTCGGCGATATCAGCATATGTATCTTCCTGCCGTCCCTGGTCTTCCACATCGATTCATACACCCCCATCCGCCCTTTCTTGCGCAGTTGGGTCTGTTCTTCCATCGCCTCCCTGCTGTCTTCATGAATAAAGTCAAGAACGCTGCGTCCTTCGATCTGGTCCTTGGTATAACCGAGCATATCGCAGAGTTTCTGATTCGCGTAAGTAAATATATAGTTCTCGTCCGAGACCCCCATACCTTCGTTCATCGTCTCTACAAGCTGGCGGTATTTCTCCTCGCTCTCTCTCAGGGCCTGCTCCGCCTGCTCCCTGCTCGTTACATCCATACCGTAAATATTGACATAGTTTTTACCGGCTATCGGCGCAAATACCAGAGTAAATATTCGACCATCGCACTCGACATTCCGCAGACAGATCTGCTGCGACTCCAATGCCTCTTGAACATACGAATACCATTTTCCCGGCAGCGTTTGCTCGGCGCCGACTTTCAAATCCTGCGAAGCCGCCTTATTACTGTACAGTACCTTGCCCTCACCGGAAACTCGGATCACGGGATTCGGATTCTCATCGGGAAACATCGCCAGCGTTGATATCTCCTCTTCAGCGAGCCTGCGATCGGTAATATCCCTGCCGACTCCCTGGTACCCGGCAAACTCGCCTGCCTCATCGAACAGCATTCTGTTGGTCCACAGAAAACGCCGCCACTGCCCATCGGCCCGCTTGAGATAATGCTCCACCGAACCAACCTGCTTATTGCGATTCAGCGAAGCGATATGTTTTTCAATTTCCCCCACCTCCCCGGCGGGAATAAATTCCAAAAACCGCCTGCCTATCAGTTCATTCGCCGGCTTTCCCAGATATCGACAGCAGGCCTGGTTTACAAAAGTCAGTGTAGTATCCTTCTCGCACCTTGTTATCAGTTCCGTCTGGTCTTCCACGACCGCGCGATAGCGCGACTCGCTTTCCCGAAGCGCATCGCTTGCGCGTTTTATCTCCGTAATATCACTCATTATCCCGATATGATGTGTTACTTTGCCGTTATCATTCTTAACGGGCGATATATTCAATTCGTTCCAGAAAAGTCCTCCGTCTTTGCGGTAATTCCGCAAACTCACCCGACAACTATTGCCCTCGCGAATCGATTTACGTATCTCTTCCAGCGCGGGCTGATCCCTGTCCTCGCCCTGAAGAAACCGGCAGTCCTGCCCCAATGCCTCGGCCGCGCTGTAACCGGTAATTTTCTCGAAAGCCGAATTGACATATATGATCGGGTTATCTTTGCCATGGTGCTCGGTCATAATAATGCCGTTCGAAGCCTCCGCGACCGCTCGGCTTAGCATTTCCAGACGGCGTTCGGCCTCTTTGCGTTCATTGATATCGCGTACAACCGCAAGAATGCGCCTTTTGCCCCCGACGACCGCCATCCTCAGGTTCACTTCCACCCAGAAAAGATAACCGTCTTTGTGTTTCGCCATCCATTCGAAAAGTTGAGGCCCTTCTTTGGCCGCCTTGTGCACCCACTGAAGTATCTGCTCCTGGCCGTAGGGATACTCGCCCGAACTTATATCCAGTATTTCGATACCCCTGGCCTCTTCGGGGCTGTAGCCGTACATCTCCTGAACCTTTTCGTTGCAGTCAATTACCTTGCCCGTATCCATCTCCTGCACAAATATCGCGTCATTGACCGCATCGAAGATCGGCCGGCAACCTTCTTCCGAAGCGCGGGCCTTCTCTTGTGCCGCCTTGCGATCGATGATCTCCTGTCTCAATTCCGCCGTCCTGAGCCTCACCTGCCGCCTCAATGCAAAAGTCCACAAAACAACCGCGCCTAAAATCACCCCCAGCGGAATAAGCGCAATCGCCGCGTACCGCAGGATCATCGCTGCATAATAGCCCGGTTCGACAGCCCGTATCCATTCGTTGTAGATAGTCTCATACTCACCGGTCTGCCTGATTACCGACAGGCCCTCGTTAATCTCGTAAACCAGCTTGCCTTTATCCTTGGCCACCCCGAAGCAGTAACGTCTCGCTATCACGGGAGGCCCGGTCATCACAAGGTTATCGAGCTTGTGCCTGCGAACCAGAAATTCGCTGCTTATATTGCTCACTATCGCCGCGTCGTGCCGGCCCGAAGCCAGCAGCCTCAGGGCGTCAGCCTCCGTTTCGGCAGTAACAAGCGTCGCTCCCCTGCTGTCTGCCAGCATATGGTCATGAGCATAAGAGCCCGCCTGGAGAATAACCTCCCTGCCCGCCAGATCCTCCAGCGTGGTAAAAACCTCTTCGTCCCTGCGAACCACGATAATATAATAGCGAACCATCAGGGGTGCCGAAAAATTCATTCTCTCATCGCGCTCGGTTCCCCGAAATACCGCCGCCACATGGATTCGGCCCTCATCGAGGCCATTTAGGATATGCTCCTGGCTTGCCATTTCGAAGCGAACATCGAATCCCATCACAACACCGATGGCGCGGATAACCTCGATAGTGTAACCTGCGGGCTGGCCTCGCTTATCGATAAAAGAAAAAGGCGGATACTCCGAATCCGCCCCGAAAACCACGACCTGCCTGTGCTGCTCTATAACCTCGGCAGCCGCCTCGGCATAAGCTGATCGCCCACCACAAAAGACCCCCATCGCCGCCAGTGCCGCAAAAGCTGCCAAAAAGATATTTCTGCACCTGCCCTCCATACCCCGAAAACTCCCCGCCGCATATTTGAACTTTTTACCCTTTGATTTGATTAGAAGCCAAATTAAATTACACTAAAGTAAATTACGAATCCTGCGACAGAATAGTTCCGCAAAAACCGCTTTTTGATAAAAGCTTCCAATAAAATGAATTGTCGCAGGTGTAGGGGCGAACCTGCGTGTTCGCCCATTATCCTTGAATGCAAAGGTATTTTGTTAGAGGCTCTAAGCCCTCTTTGTGACTGTATGCCCCCTTATTTTTTGCACCCCCTTATGTTGATAAGCCCCCCTTATAAGCCCCCTTTCGTACCGCCCGGATACCTCCCCCTCAAAAATGCCTCAAGAACCCCGCCCCGTCATCAGGTCAGCAAGTTCCTTAATCTTGCCCCGCTCAGGGCGTTTCGTAAACAAACTCACTACGATAAATACTACCACATTACACACAAAACCGCAAGTGCCAATATCGACAACCCGCTTTATGCTGCTCAAAACCCCCTCCATTCCCATTTGCTCGGTAAAAACACTTGAAAACGGGCTGAACATAAATACCACCACGATACCGGTCACCACACCCGCCACCGCGCCCGCCCGGCTGCCCCGCCTGATAAAGAGCATATCTATTGTCACCGGCAGAAGCTGCGATGAAAAAGCCACCGCCAGGATCAACAAAGGAATCAGCATAGCTATCGGATTGAATCTCGCCGAGTGCCGGCTCGTGATCACAAGCATCAGGGCGATGATCGTTGTGCCCGCTATCACGCCGCGCCCGACCCATGTCCTGCCGCGATCGCTGGCTTTGGGGTTAATAAAGCGGTCGTAAACATCGCGCGTCAAAAGTCCGCTCAAAGCGTGCAGGTTACTGTCGGCCGTACTCATCGCCGCCGCCGTGATTGCCGTCAGTATCAAAGCTATAAGAATCGTCCCTGCCGCCCCCAGCATCTTCGGCAGATTATCCTTGAGGCACACCACCATTACCTGGTCGAACTCGCCCGGCATCTTACCGACCTTCGGATGAGGCATCAGCTTCGACCAGTTCACATCCTCGGTATCCGGATCTACCATCACGATCTCCGATTCACCCGGATTGGCCTCGCTTACCGCCTCGACCCTGTACTTGCCATCCTCGGCTATCGGGTAAAGGGCCTGGCCCGCGATACCGACGAGCATTACGCCGAATATATAACACGAAGTAAGAACGATCGCGAATATCAACGCGCTTCGCCGAAGAGTCCCGACAGACCGGGCCGCGTAAAATCGCATCCACTGTGCGGGCTGAATTATAGAACCAAGTGCCGCAAACAAACAAACTGTAAATAGCTTCTCAGGCCCCCACACACCCGTCGTACCCGGCGCCGAAAGAGATCTGGTCGGCAGCTTCGAGACCGCTTCGAAGAATCCGCCTATTCCACCGAGAGCCCAAACCACCGAAATGCCGCCAAGGACCATCCCGATCATCAAAAGTGTCCCCTGCACGACATCCGCCAGCGCCACGCTCCGCATCCCGCCTACAATAATATAAACCATCATAATTACCGCCAGTGCTGTCGAGCCAATCTCGAACGCGTGAGGCGCATTGAACATCTGCTGCGAGATAATCCCGCCCGCACGGATCTGCATCACGATATAAGGCACCGCGTACAGAAAACCGACCAGCGCCGTCAGCAGCCTAAGTGCCACCGGGCTGTCATAATAATCCGATATCATATCGGCCTGGGTAACATAGCCCTTCGCCCTGCCGAGTCGTGATATCCTGCTGCCGAATACATAAACCAGCGCACCCGAAAGCGGAACATTGAGCGCGAAAACCGTAAAGACCACCCCCTCCTTATAAACGCTGCCCGGCACCCCCAAAAGAGCCGCTGAACTGAAAAACGTCGCCATTATCGTCAGCGATGTGACTATCCAGCCCTGGTTGCGTCCGGCGAGATAATAATCCTCCTCGCTGGCGGTCACGCTCCGGCGGTATCCGATATAACCTATCACAAGCAGCATTACAAGATATCCGCCTATAAACAAATACGGCAGATTACCCAACTCGTTAACTACTTTAGTTGCGGCAGCGGCATCTTCCAATTTCTCTCTTCTCCCGAATTTAAAATAATACTCCTGCGCCCTATTTTTCCTTCGACCAAATCTTAAAATAAGCCGTCAATATCAAGATCGCCATCACAAGATACCACAATATCGCCCACGCATAGATAACAGGCAATCCCAAAAACGTATACACCGCATCCGGATTCGAAGCATCCGGATTTATAAGACGAAGTCCGGGCCCGGCGCCCATAAACATCGCCACCGCAAATATCGTCGTCAAAATCTTCGCCGTTTTCGATATCCCGCGATCGTTTTTTTCGTCCATTTCACTTTCGCCTTAAAAAATCGAATTAACCCTGCGCCATCTTCTCCTTGAATTCCGCCAGGCTCCGCTGTATCGCGTCGGCATCACCGGGTTTGCCTTCTTTTACCACCAGCGCCAATGGCGCCGACATCCCCAATACAGGAGTATAACCAGTCGAAGCGATCGCGTCTCGATACTTGGGCCCGGTCTCGTAATTAACTCCCCCCGTCGGCATAATGATCCTGCCGTTATGCCGCTCGCGAACATAAGGAGCCAGAAGCCCCTTAATGCCGCTCGGCCCGTGACTATTTGCAGGAAATACCTTTATCGCGTCAGGTTCAAGCCCGTCAGGCCGCTCGATAAAATACTGCAGTTCCGTCGGCGTAAAAATCGCCGGCGCATTGAAGACTCCCGCGTCCTTACAAATCTTCACGAACTCTTTGCCCTCACCATAGCCGCCCATGACGTTAGCCGGTGCGACAATCATATCGAAACCCATCTCTATCGCCGCATCGAGTTCAGCCGGATTAATAACACTGCCCACCCCGAGCACAAACGGATTATCCTCACCGATCTCGGCGCGCTTGGCCGTCAATTCCTCCATCCCCT
>CAYNKU010000131.1:0-1028 GCA_964397865.1 uncultured Pirellulales bacterium
CGACATGATCGACGGGCGGCTGTTGTGTCCCATCTGTGGCGAGGGATTGTACGCTTCTCTGGAGGGATTTTACAGTGGGATTCCAGTCTTTGCAGGTAAGGAGGACGATTCCTATGGCATGAGCTGCTGGGACATCCTCCAGGCGAAGCACAGCGAGGTAGACCTGGTTCGCTTGGACTGCCAGACCTGCGGTTTCTGGATCTCGCAGGAGGACATGCTATCCCCGGGTAACCTGGAGAGGCATGGGGAGGAAGATCATGACAACGTTCACGATTGCTCCTGATAGTGGCGCGGTGGTGCAGACCCTGGCTGGTGTCCTCAAGGAAGCGCAGCCAGGGGATGTGATCGTCGTCCCCAACGACCAGTGGCACGACCTGGCCACCCGGGGCGCGAGGAGGCTGGGTGTGAAGGGTGTGACGATCAGAATTGATGGAGAGGAGAGAGCGTCATGACAGAACTTGAGTGGTTCCTGCAGTTCTG
The DNA here is from genome assembly GCA_964397865.1 of uncultured Pirellulales bacterium. Lineage (GTDB taxonomy): Bacteria > Planctomycetota > Phycisphaerae > Sedimentisphaerales > Anaerobacaceae > CAYNKU01. The sequence goes on from CAYNKU010000131.1 coordinate 481, forward strand.
TGGCCCGGATGAGGATGTTACTCTGTTCAATCGGGAAGAGGTAATCCATGATATCTGCAACATCCTGGCAATCCTTGGAACCGAGGGTCTACCAGAACAGCCGGAGGGAACGACCGTAGCTGATCTGGCGGACAAGATTCTGGCACAGGCCAGGGAGGAGAGAGACGATGGCTAAGGCAAGTGTGACATTGAAGGTAACACCACTGGAGTTGCAGGTGATCGATGAGGCCCTGCGTAATCTCGCGATGCTGGCGAGGGATCCGGGCGAGAAACACAGGATCAATTACAGTCTGTCCAACGGGGTTCCTCTGCAACTGGTTGCAGCAGTCAACAAGTTGCGCCAGGACCTGGGAGTGAAATAAGAACAAGAAAAGCCCCATCACTCCGAAGAACACCCATTTTTTCATGAATTTGCCTCCCTTTGAAATCAAGAAGATGTAACGTCAACTCTATTCTCAAGTGTTACAAAAGACATATTCTTAGGCTATTGTGGTCCATTATCATGTTTAGGTGCAAGCATTTTTCGGAAAAAGCAATGCCGATGTGAT
>CAYNKU010000131.1:1038-6814 GCA_964397865.1 uncultured Pirellulales bacterium
GATCAGTATGACACTGACCTTGCCAGTGACTGGCGCCATGGCAGAAACAGAATATCTTCTCCCCACCTGGGGTTCCCCGGCCTGGATGGATTTTGCCTCTCACATCGTAGCCGGAGAAGCGGCAGATACAGACGAGGCAAGGCTCGTGACGGCCTGCACGCTCCGTCACGACGTCGAGAGAGGCTGGTCTCCGTGGCTGCTGCGCAATCGCTGGTTTGGCTGGAAGAGACCGGCCGACAAGCATCGGGAGGCCGTGCACCAGGCCATGCTGGAGACATCCTGTTTACACAGGCCCCGATGCAAGTACGTCGGGAACCTGGCTGACCTGGCCTATTGGAGAAGGACCGGGATGGTGGGGGACGTGGCGGTACTGGTCTGGATGGACACGAGAGGGAAGAGCACGGTTTGTGTGCCTTTCCACTAGAGACAGAACGGAGGTGGCGGGTGATAGTTAGGTTTGCAGTGATGGGGACCCAGGAGGCTTCGCACGAGGTTTCTAGGGTACGGGTAAAGCTGCTGATGACCAATGGATTGTTTCTCGAAGGCCCAAATCGGCACTGTGCCGAGGGGGAATGGACGAAGCTCCAGTACCTGGAAGAGGTCTCTGACCTGGCACGGTCTCTCGGCAAAGAAGAGGGCCTGCAGGAAGGCATGGACTTCGTCATCGTCCACAGCCCGGTGTACTGGCAGCACCAGGTGGCTTTTGGCGACCTGGAGACCAGTGATGACAAGACCCGCGAGACTTTCCGGGACTATCCTCCGGTGTGGCCGAGTCTGCTGTGCACGAAGATAGTGCCCCAGGCGGCCCGGATTGGCTGTCGGAAATGCGGAAGTCCTCCCAGGAGGTACTACAACGCCGTGAACCCGTGGGGCGACCGGTTCCATCGTTGCCCGACCGACAGGGTGTGTGTGGCTATGAAAGACCAGTACGGCTCACTGATCCCCGGCGACCTGGTGGCTGTTTCTTCTGAGAGTTGGATGTCGGAGGCTGACATCAAGCGAGTACTCAACGCCAGATGGTACGAGCCGATGAATAGCCGCGACCAGGGTCCGATCCTGGTCTCGCGGAATGCGATCAGTGATCTGCTTGAGACGGATCCCGAGGATGTGGACGTGACTGCCGCAGACAAGTTGCAGTGCGTCGCTGATGCTCTGCACAGGTGGAGCGAGGAGGATGGGTTTTACCATGCCTGATGAAAGTGCAGCCCTTGTAAGAGTGAGAGAGGTTTTTGAGGTCCCCCTGTCACGCATCGACGACGAGGGTGACCGGTGGGTGGCTGACCCGGCCATGGTGAAGAGTATTGCTGAGGTGGGACAGAAGAGGCCCGTGATCCTCTCGTCTCAGAGAGACGGCCAGTACAAGGTCAAAGACGGCCGTCGCCGCATCGCTGCAATTCGTAGGCTGCACGAGATGACTGGCGCAGAGACATGGACTACAGTAGATGCCCTTATCGAGAAGGACATCGGCCATGATCATTTGACCACGCTGGCTGGCAATCTGCATTCCCCGAACCCGCTGTCTGAGGCCCGGGCCATTGCGGCGTTGAACGACGACGAGCTTGCCCAGCAGGTCGGCGGCCTAACCAAGTCTCAGATTGCGGCCCGGCTGAGGTTACTCCGGCTGGCCGACGAGTTTCAGGCTATGCTACAAGCCGGCGAGATGACGATGACAGCGGCCAAAGAACTGGCCAAGCTGCTCAACCAGGAAGACCAGCATCGTGCCTGGGACGTAGCCTGCGAGCTGGCAGGGAAAAAGCCAGCTACGAAACACGTGCGCCAGGCCGTTAGAAAGGTGCGGGGATCACTACAGCCGCAACTGGCGGCCCCGGTGCCTGTCGTACCGGCCAGTAACGCCCGGCTGGGGCCAAGAGTGGCCGAGGCCGTGTTGCTTCTCGTAGACTGTGTTTTCAAGGAAGCAGAACGGGAGATCTTGCTCCAGGCAGTACGGATATTGAGGGGGATTTAGGATGACGAGTAAACCGTTCACCGCGTTTGTACCGTCTAGTATGTGCTTCACGTTCTTTGCGGCGCAGTCAAGGGCTCGAGAGGCAAGTAAGGAGCTGCTTTTTCCCTGGGCCAGGTCGTGTCCACGCCCGGTGCCCTGGCCGCGATGGCGGACGTGGGCCAGGATAGTGTCGAACTGCTGCTGCGCCACGTCACTGGCGACTGGGGCGATCTGTGCGATGAGGACAAGGCAGCGAATGATCGCGCTGTCAAGGAAGGCACACGCGTGTTCTCGGCATACGTGCTGGAGGACGGCACGAAGGTTTGGATCATCACGGAATGGGACCGGAGTGCCACAACTTTCCTCTTGCCCAGTGAGTGTTGAGATGTCAAGGCAAGACAGCAAAGAACTTTACAATCCGGGGAAATGTGTTATAATCCCCACCACATCACTTTCACGGGAGAAGAACAGTGCCAAGAAACCCAGTAGACATCGGAGAAGCAGACGCCGCCCGGTGCCTCCGGGCAGCCCCGGCCACGGGGTTAGGGGCTGGCCAGACAAGAGCCATGTCCTGGACAGAACCAGGCGACATCGCCTAAAGCATCCTGTGAGAAAGAAAGGCGGCAACGGAGGCACGTCTCCTGAGTGGGAGATTGTCATTGAGGTGATAGAAATTGACGGCTGATGTTTCACGTGGAATAGAAAAGGCGCTCCTTCGCCAATCCCCCCAGGGACGTACAGAGAAGCGCCATCGGGCGGCCCGGCCGGCGGAAGCGGGCATGAGGTTATTCAGAACTAGCGTGGCCGTGCTGTGCCCGTCTGAGGTATTGTATCATGGAGGTGAATTATGAGCAAGCCAAGTTTGATCATTACAGAGCAGGTACTCACTAACTTCGGTGCGTGTGCCGGGTTGCGGGACAAGTTCGTCGCCGAGAATCCGAACGGCTTCGACATCGGTGGTCTGTGGGGCACCGATGAGGAGGCTCAGGAAGTCTGGGCTATCCTTTTTGCTTCTGAGTGGAAAAAGCAAGTAGGATGGGCTATTGGGGCAGGGCTGTTACCTGCCCGAATTAGGGCCAACCTGCGCTGGGCCAACCTGCGCTGGGCCAACCTGCGCTGGGCCAACCTGCGCTGGGCCGACCTGCGCTGGGCAAACCTGTGCGGGGCAGACCTGCGCGAGGCAAACCTGAGTGAGGCAAACCTGAGTGAGGCAAACCTGAGTGAGGCAAACCTGAGTGAGGCAAACCTGTACAGGGCAGACCTGAGAGGTGCTTTCGGCTACGTTAAGTCATAGGAGCTAACAATGAGCAAACAACAGGAACAGGAAACAGTGAGATGTCCCGTCTGCCACGGGGAGGGCGAGCACATTTGCACTCGCTGCCACGGCTGGTCTGTGACCGAGGGTGGAAAGAAATGCCCACGATGCGATGAGAGAGGCATGGAGACCTGCAAGAAGTGCAGTGGGACTGGGTGGATACGGCGGTAATGAGGCCGCGCATACGCAAGAAAGGAGAAAACGGTGGAGGCAAAGATCAAGAAGTCAGAAATGCACCAAATTTCAGGGAGATCACGTTGGTATCGGAGAGACAACCATCGGTGGCCCAGCTACCGGGGGTCGCTATGCGGTGCCGCTTGTTATACGCGGCGGCCAGACGCACAGGGTCGTGCGCAAGTACAAGAAGCACGACCATATCACTGATAGCTACTTTCCCTATGCGGAAGTAGAGGAATTGTAGCATCAACCCCCTGCGCCCGGTACGCGACGGTAGCCGCTACAAAGGCTACAGACCCTGTAGCGGAGTGCCAGATGGCCCAGAGGCAAATGGCTGAACGGCTAGACGGCGGCGCGGGGGACAGGCGCGGAAATATGACCGAAACGGCGCGGGGGAACCGACCCCTTGGATGCGGGTGAATTGATACTGAAAGCTGGTGGCGCTGCGGGTTTATCAACAACCGCTATTTCCGCGCTCCTTAACAAACGAAAATCGGCTGGCGTGTATGCCTTGGGGCGACACGGAACCCGCAGACACAGCGCCGGAACCGTAACCGGCAACAGGCGCGGAGGGGCGGCGAATGCGGGTAAGGTCGGTAATGTCCGAAACGAAATAGGCGAATCCGGCCCCCTCCGCGCCCGCGCAACAGGAACAAAAGGAGATGATAGAATGAAGTGGTTTATTGACGGCGATCAAGTTGTAGTCACAAAAGATGACTTCATTGACTTGCAGAAATCGCCAGCGGTGTTCGTGTCTGCTGAATCAGAAACAGGCAGGGCCGTTCAGCAGAATGGAATTCTTGGTTTGCCGTTTGGCGACCTGGCTCTAGTTGAAATGCTTCTGGATTGTGGAGGCGGGTCACTGAGCTGCGGGTGATTCCAGCAACAGCGCAGGCGCTGCGTAGCCAGGAACAGGAACCGCGCCTGCGCAACTGCTTCGCAAGGAGAACAATGACACCAGAAGACTTTCTCAAAAAACTAGCTACTATTGAGGGACCAACTGAAATAAGACTATCTCCAGGACCGCTTGACATTAAGGCCAATGTGGCTGACGCCCTGGCCGCCAAGCTCATACTCTGGCTCTACGATGAAATGCCAGAGGACGCGACTAGTGGCGATATGCTTAATGTGCTTGACGCGGCGCGGTGGTGGGCCGCTTTTTGGTTCTCACTGCCTACTGAGGGCTGAGCGCCTGCGCAACCGTCGCGGTGGCAGGGGCAGGTCGTGAAATGTCGTGTAAAAATGCAATGAGAAGTTGCAGGGATTTTACACGGTAACGGTAGGAGAATCGGGCAAAATACGGGCAATTTCTTAAAATTTGAGGCAAACGCTTGACAAGCTCCTTCTACTGTGGTATAATTGCTACAGATTGAGGGAAGGAGAAACAAAGATGAGCCCCTTTAGAGCAAAAGTAACGCAGAAAGACATAGAATTCGCAGAGAAGCAGAAGAGATTGGCAGCGGAAGCCGAAGCACGAAACGCCGAGAACTTCCGCAAGCTCAAAGAACTCAAAGACTCAATGACAGAGGCAGAGTGGGAAGCCCACCAGGCCGAACAGACAGCCAAGGCAGTTGCGGAATTCGCGGGGGCTTCGAGAATCTGGACAGGATAGGAGAGCAATGAGAGCCAAAGACAAGATCGAGAAAGCACTACAAGATAACAACATGAGAATGGGCCACATTTGGAAAGGCTACGATGTATCCTCGGGCCATCAGTACGGCTGGTATCGTAGCGGGGTCGGTCAGACCTGGTTTCTTGGTCGCAGTGTTGCCGAGGCGGTAGATGAGATTGAGGCCCAGGCCGAAGCGAGGAATTATGTCTGAGTTCATCACCACCGCCGAAGCCGCCGAACTACTGGGCCTAGAACAAGCCACCGCGCAGCACTACGCAGCGTGGGGCAAGTTCCCGGGAGCACAGAAGTTCGGCGAAGGCAAAGGTGGTGTGTGGATGATCCCCCTGGCCGACGTAGAAGCCTACGCAGCCCGCCGCCGCTCCCCAGGCAGGCCGCCGGGGTCAGGGGCAGGGGAGGGAGAAGGCGATGAGGGTAAGGGCTAAAAAGGACCTAAGGCTGTTGGGGCTGGGCGGCACGATTATAGAGACAGGACAAGAGGGCAACGCCGAACTATTTGCGGAGGGCAATCCTGACAATGCGTTTCGACTTGTTCGTTTTGACGACTGCCCTTACGCCGTTATGGTACACCGCGTGAACCTGGAAGAGATGCCCGCCCCGCCGCAGAAGCAGGCGCGGCGGTGACAGCGGGCAGGTAGGGGCCGCAATAGGAAGGGAAAGGAGAAATCATGCCCAAGCTAGTTAATGCTTACACGGTTTGCCCAGATGA
>CAYNKU010000132.1:0-6732 GCA_964397865.1 uncultured Pirellulales bacterium
TACAACGGGGCCTTTATTTTCCTTGTCTTTCTTAGCTTTGGCCATAAAGGGCCATCATACCAGAGCGGCAGGATTTTGCAAGAAAACACAACCTGTGTTATTCGCGGTTGGCGGATCGGACGGATTTCAGCATTTGGGCGTAATTTTTTATGTTGCCGTAGCGGTCGTTCATCGAGGCGGTGATATAGGAGCAGGCAAAGAGGTTGCCCATCTGAATTGCCTCTGTAAAATTCATATCACCCTGTCTGAATGCGGTAATATTGTTCACGATGTAGCTGATTACGCCCGCTCTGAATGAATCTCCGGCGCCGACGAGGTCGACTACGCGGCCGGTGGAAAATGTGGATTTAATTTTCTTCGGCTCGGAGGGTTTTCCCCCGGAGTTTTTATGCTTCTCGAAAGCACCGTCGCTGACGGTTACGCCGAAGAGCCTGCTTCTTGTATCATTGTCCCAGAACTTTTGGGCTAAAAAGTTTAAAAACTGATGTATATATTCCTTTTTTGTCGGCCGGCCCTGTGCAGTTGGTGCGCCTATGGTATTGCCGATCATCCGGGCCTCATCGTAAGAGGTAAAGAATATGTCGAGTTCGGGCAGTAGCGGTTCAAGCAGTTTGTATTTTTCTACAGGCCGGCCTGAATCTATCAATTCCTGTGGATTGCCCGTTAGCGTGCTGCTGTCGGCGATCGTTATAGAGCCTTTGTCGCGGCACCAGCGCATAAATTCCGCAAGCGGCCTGCCGTTGTCGGCGTCGCCGCTATCGGAGAGTCCGCAGTACATATAATAGACGATCTTCGGCCCGAGTCTTTGCACCGCCTGTTTATAATATTCGAAATCGAATTCGTCGTTGGCGTTGGCGAAATATGCAATGCCGCCCCGTTCGTCGCCGGGTTTATCGTATATGAATGTGCAGCCCGTAGGTAGTGTCGGGTGTACGAATGTTGCTGACATATCAACGGCGTTTTTGGCCATAATGTCATAAAAAAACCGTCCCTGGGCATCGAGTCCGTCGAAGTCGCCGGCGCCGAGGTTAACGCCCACGGCGGTTTTGAGGCCCGCCCTTGCTGTCAGCGGCGCCGCGTTGCCGGGTCCGCCGGCGGCACCGAGGCCTTTTTCTATCCAGCAGCGGTACTGATCCTGGCTGTACGCGGGCATATGGGAGTTGTCGCACTTGGCGAGTCCGCCGGGACCAACAAGCTTTTCGGTAAAGCCAAATTCCCGGCTGCGAAAGTCCACAACGGCGGTATTTAGTATCAATACATCAACGCTCATCCGGGTTATCCCCCAAGAAGCGATTTGACTATATAACGCTCGAGTTCTTCATAATCTCGCTGCTTGATCATCGCATCGATCTTCGCCTGGTCGAGTCCGCGTGAGATCTCCAGCAGTCTCAGGAAAATCTCCCTGCTGTTGCTCAAATGTTTCGCAGCGGTATCGGCTTTTTGGGTGCGCATCGCCTTGACGTCGAGGCCCACAAATTCACCTTTTTGGCCGTAGTTGTAGCTATCCAAAATTCTAACCTGGTTGAATGCCCGTCTGATATTCACCGCTCCGAACGTTTTGTCCTCATCGAATTTAAGGCCGTTCTGGTCGTTAAGGTGTACCGTCCAGAGTTTGTTGTGCGCCAGGGCAAAGCCCATCTCGTCAGAGGGATCGAGTCCCGCGAGGATCGCGTGCGCAGTTTCGATATTTACCCCGACGCGATCGGCGTCACGGCTTAGCATCCCGAGCGCGATGGCGTGTCCGGTTGTCGGTATGTACGCCTGGTCCATAGGCTCATTGGGCTTTGGTTCGATGGCGAGTTTGACGCCGTCATCGTATTCGAGCATTGCGTCGAGAGCCTCGACGATTCTGCCGACTGCCGCGGCGCTGTCCTTGGCCTCGCGGATATATGTGCCTTCGCGCGCGAGCCACAGCACCATCAGCTTAGTTCCCAGCGCATTGGCGATATCTATCGCTCGTTTGCTCCGCTCTATCGCATACTGCCTGCACTTCGGATCGTTGGCGGTATATGCGCCATCTATGGTCCGCTCATTTTCCCACAGTCTGGGGGCGACAAATTCCGCTGCCAGGCCGTGTTCATCGAGTTTTGCTTTGACCGCTTCGGCCTGCTTGATTACCTCTGCCGCGGACATATCATCCATCCCCGGGACAGCGTCATCATCGTGAAACTGAACGCCGTCAAAGCCGAGCTCTTTATACATTTTGAGTTTTTCATTGAAGGCGACGCTCTCGCGCACCGCCGGCCCGAAGGGGTCCGCTCCCTCGTGGATGTTCCACGGCCCGAATGTAAACCTGAATTTCCCTGCCATTACAACGCCTCCTTTTTTGATACCCCCTTCTTTACCTTTTGAAACTGCTCAGCAACATGCGGCCATCTTACATTCGCGTCAGTCCGCGGTCAATTATTTTCACGCTAACAGTTTTATCAACTCTTCTCTCGCCCCGCAGACGTATTCAATCAGCCGTCCTTTATACTTCGAGTCCTGCCCGGCCCATATCCATTCGAGTATTTCCTCGATGTCATCGGTACCGATCTTTCGCCAATTGCCCCGCGGCAAATTCGCCGGCCTGTTCGTATCCGGCGCAGTCAATAATGCCGCTATTGCCGCCATTGCGCCAACCGCCATATTCACCGGCTCGATCCCCTGCTCCAGCGCCATCGACATTGTCCCGAATATTCTGTCATTGATGCCGAGCTTTCGCAGCCTGTGTCTGCCCGCACGCTCTATGGTATCGGCAAGAAACGGATTTGTCATCCTGTTCAATAGATCGAGTGCGTAGTCCCTGTAACCGGCGTCGGTAAAAAGCGGCTCATCCAGGTGAGAATATTTTTTTATCAGGGCAGCGCCCGATTCATAAAGAAACGCGTTTTCAGCGACCTCCATTATGGCTGGATATGCTTTTAGTTCCGTCATCCTGCGGCAGCCTTTCAGCTCGCCAAGATATGCCAGTATGGCGTGGATGGCGTTATGGCCGTAGAGCTTTGCCTCCTCGAAAGGCAGCAAATCTTCCTTTTCAATAAAAACGTCAATCCCAAGCTCAAAATCCGCTAACCGGCACCGCGTAACGAGTATCCGGTTAAACTCCTCCACCAGGAACGCCTTTTTCAAACTCGGCGCGATCGTCTTAAGGCCAATCTGCTCGATCTCACCGATGTCCGAAACGACCCTGCTCATTTTGCCTATCACGGTGTTGAGAAACTGCTGTCTTGGGGTGTGTTTAAAGCCCGCTTTTTCGACGGCCTCGGTCAATATCTCAGCGGCGCGGTTATTATTTTCGGCGGCATAGATTATCGTGCCGTGGGCTTTTGTATTTGCCAACCCCTTTGCCAAAAGTTCGGCGGTACTGTTTTGTCCGCCGGTTTCATAGAAATCAACCGCCGGCAGCGCTGTTACTACCTCCGTCGCATGTGACAGGGCTTCAGTCAAAACCTGCCTGTCCTGGTTGACTTTGGGATTGAGTATCTCGATGCCGTTGATCCTTGTCGTCGATATGCCATCGGGCCGGGCTATATTGACATAGTAGCTGCCCCCGTTGTCCCGCACCGCTTTGACGATTTCCTCGTCCACCTCCGCCGCGACGAGCCGGGAAAATTTTCCGCTTGCGTAAGCTTCGTTTATAAACAGGGCCGCCTGAATCGGCCCAAACCCAAAACCCGCTAAAACACGATCGGTCATCTCTCACACACCGGAAAAAATCTTTCGAAACGATATTGTTTTGACAGGGGCAATTTTACTGTCCGGCGGTCTTTGTGTTTCGCTTGAGATTTTTATACCAGTACTTGTAGAGTATAACGGTAAGCACCGCGACCACCGCAAACGAACCGAAAAACGAATTCCATTTTTTCACCACCAGAGCAGTCATCATCCAATAAAACGTTACCTGCCACAGACACGCGGGGGCGATCAGCCATATATCGCGCCTGTTCTCTTTTCTGATATCCGCCACAAGTTCACTGTCGCAGACCCGCCTGACAGGGTCCCAGAATCCGAAGGGCCTGGTTTTTTTATAAAAATTGACAAGCACATCCATCTCCGAGGGTTTGCCGGCGAATGTCCCGAGTATTGTGCCGAGTGTCGAAATAATAATAACGATGGTAAAGGTGGTATATTCGGCGGCCTGTGGGAAAAGAATGGTATGAACGACCGCGCTTAGGATACCGGCGGCCATTCCGCAGGCATAGCCCATGCCGTTGAACCGCCACCAGAACCATTTGAGGATATTAGGCGGCAGCATACCGGTGAAAAGGCCCATACAGATCCAGGCCCATATCGAGTTGATGTTGGGCATGTTACAGCCAAGCACAACACCGAAAATCATAATCGCGGCGGTGGTGCAGTAGCTGACCTTGACGAGGTGTTTGCGGCCGGCGTCGGGTTTCAGGTGCGCGTGGTAGATATCTTTTACGAAGTAAGCGCCGGAGGCATTTACGAAGGAATTGAGTGTCGACATTCCCGCGGCCAGGATCGCTACCAGAAGCGCCCCTTTTAATCCCGCGGGGACATAGTGGTTGATAACGGCGGTAAGGGCGAGCTCGGGTTCGGCGATCTTGTCGACGATCGAGATCGCCAGTATACCCGCTCCCATCATAAGCAGGAATCTCAGGCCGAAAAGAGCCATCCATTCAGCGGCGACAAGCGAGCTTTCGCGCTCATCCCTGGCGGCATAGTAGCGCTGGCTGGTCCAGGCGTCGAAGGGAGTGGCGAAGCCCTGAAAGACATTGGCGATAATCCAGAACAATACGAGCAGGCTCAGCAGTCGCATATTTTCATAACCGGCGGGCATGTCGATCTCCCACGATGATGGAATAAGGCTTCGCCAATCGGTTGTGGTGAAAGTCTGGTAATATTCCGGCGTGCCTACGCTCATGGCTTTTACCGCGATAAAAAGGATGAGTCCGAGTATCAGGCCGCTTTGCAGAAGGTCGGTATAGACAACACCGTAAAAGCCCGACGCGACAGCATAAATAAAAACGATGCCGAAAAATATCATCGCGACTACATTGGGGGAAAGTGCCGGCACAAACTCCGAAAGGAATTTGCCCGTTCCAACGAAGAAATAGCCCACAAAGGCGATGATGGTAAGAATCATCGCAGAGGCCGAAAGCAGTCTTGCGGTCTGGCCCTGGCGGTCCTTGCCGAAGCGGAATTCCATCCATTCTGCGTTTGTCATAACGCCGCTTCGGTTGAGCCATTTGGCGATGAAGATCATAAGGAAGGCCAGTATCAGCGCGATCGCGCCGCGATATGCGACCCAGTAGCCTTTTACGCCGAGCATATAAAAGAACGATACCTGCAGGGTGGTGCCGGACATATCTATATAAGTCGCCATTCCACTAAGGCCGAGTATGAACCATGGGATGTGTTTGCCGGCAAGAAAGTAATCGTTGATGGAGCCGGAGGCCCTTTTTGCAACAAAAAGGCCAAGTGACAGAAGCAGTATGAAATAGATCAATATAATCGCCACATCTATGCCTGCGAGCATTTTCAAATCCTTTCTGATTTTTTGAGTTCCGCCGGCGTTTAAGCAAATGCCGTCAGAATTCTTCGATGACAGGGCCTCCTTCGAGCCAGTTGATCATATTTAAGACGAGGTAGTTCCAGTTCTGGAAGCCGCGATTGAGGATGGGTTCGCCGTTTTCGGGCTGATAGTATTCGTGCAGGGCGCCGAAGCGCTGGAAGTCTCGGCCGAAAAGGGAAATTGTTTTTTCCGCCAGGTCGCGGGCGTGGTCGTCGAGGCCGTAGCGCACGAAGCCGCGGAAGGTCATATAGTTGGAGATGCCCCAGATAGGTCCGAGCCAGGAAGATGGATTGCCCGAAGCGCGGAGGTTGTACATTTTTTCCATTTTTGAAAGTGTGCGGACGCCGAAAGGTGCGCCGAAGGTTTTTTCGTTTTTATAGTGTTCCTCGGCGACGCGCTTTGCCTGTTCGGCTGTGGCGATGCCGGCCCAGAGCGCCATAAAGCCCGACCATACGCCGATTCGCATAATCAGGCAGGGCCAGTCGCGGGGCTGGCCGCGATGATCGTGTTCAGCGAGTTCTTTATAGATCGGCACGGGCCTTAAATTCAAGTCAGCGGTGTAGAAGAATCCGAGCCACTCGTCCCAGCAGTGCTGCTGGATGGCGGCCTTTAGGTCGTCGGCGTCTTTTTGGAATTGGTCGCCGATCTCGCCAAGGTTCAATTGGCGGCATAGGTAGACTATCGCCAGCAGTTCGCGGTACATCAGGCAGTTGAGGTATATCGAGCCTGCGCTTCTGTCGGGCCTGAAGAATGTGCAGGGATCGTTGTCGGCGCCTATGGCTTTGTCGCTCTGCCAGAAATACAACCCGCAGGAGTGGCGATGGTGGTTTCGGTAGCAGTTCACAAACGTCTGGAGATAATAGAAATGTTCGCGGAGCCACTCGGCGTCGCCGCCATCGGCTTTGACCAGAAAGGCCGCGTGCTGGGCGAGGCAGGGTTTGTGCATATTCACTAAATAAGTGTTTTCGGGCTTCTCGAATCCTTCACGGCGGGAAAAAATCGGCACCCAGCCTTCCATCGAACCCCAGTTGAGAAAGTTGAGGATACAGCCCCTTTCGTATGGCAGCGCCTTTTCGTATTCGGCAGGGTCGTTAATTTCCTTTAGAAGCTGCCTTAGCCCCACATCGCTGAGCCACGAGTCCCAGTCCCAGAGCACATCTTCATACTGCTTGCTGCCGGGGGCGAGGAAGGGATATTTCATCGCACCGCCC
>CAYNKU010000133.1:0-3274 GCA_964397865.1 uncultured Pirellulales bacterium
ATTTAACATTTTTACTTCTGTCTTCTGAATTCTGTCTTCTGAATTCTGACTTCTGTTTTACTAAACTAAATTCTCCGTTCCCGTCTGGACCATCTCCACATTATCGTTCGGACACTTATGAATACACATCCCGCACGCAAGACATTTCTCCTCATCGAGCTCCACGTGATCGCCCTTTCGCTCCCACGCGAACGCCTTGCATATATCGACGCATATCCCGCATCCCGTCCCGCATCCGCAAGCCATGCAGCGGTTCGCTTCCTCGACAGCTTTGGCCCGGGTCAATACCCTCGTAAAGCCCTTGAAGTCCTTGGCCCTATCGTCGGCCTTTCTCATACCGAGCACGACCCGGCCCTTGCGCTCCTTGTCGCCGCTGCGATTGAGCACTTTTATCTTATCGACAACGTAAAGCTTCTGCAAGGGTTTCAACGTCGCATTTTTCTTAGCCAGGAATTTATCGATCGCAGCCGCGGTATTTCTCGCCTGCGCGACGGCCTCGATAATCGTACCCTGCTTGTTCGCGACATCGCCTGCCGCGTAAACGCCCTTGATATTGGTCCTGCCCGTCACCTCGTCAGTAACCACTACGCCGCGTTTAGCCGTCGCCAGACCCATCCTCTTTAGATTCGCAGCCACGCGCTGCCCGATAGCGTTGACAACCATATCCACCGGAACCTGGAAGTCCGTACCCTTGACAGGCTTGGGCAGCCCGTTCCTGCCCTTGTCGCTACCCAGCATATACGGATGAAGCTTCACACCGGCAACCTTCTTACCCTTCTTCACGATCTCGGTAATACCGTTGAGATACAAAAGCTGTATCCCTTCTTCCATAGCCTCGGCGACCTCATCGCTCTTTCGAAGGTCATCCTGACCCATGATCTCAGCGACGACTACGTTTTTGGCGCCCAGGCGCTTGGCCGTCCTGGCGATATCCATACCCGTATCGCCCGCGCCGATAACCATAACCGTCCCGCGGACCTTCTTTATGGCCCCGCTGTCAACGCCGCGCAGAAAATCCAGTGCCATATAACAGCCGTTGGCGTCTTCACCCTTGATACCGAGCTTCAATCCCGCATCGGCTCCGATAGCAAGCAGCACCGCGTCATAATCTGCCTGAAGGTCTTTCAATTTAACCTGCTTACCCAGCTCTGTATTCATCACGAACCTAGCGCCCAGCGCCTTGACATTATTAACTTCGTAATTGATATCCTTATCCGTCAGACGAAATTCCGGTATCGCCGTCCGCAGCATACCGCCTGCCTTATCACGCGCCTCGAAAATTGTAACCTGATACCCCGCGATCGCCAGATCACGAGCTGCCGTCAGACCCGCAGGCCCCGAACCCACAATTGCGATCTTTTCTTTGCGGGCCGGCGCCTTTTCAATATTAGGCGTCCACTTGTTCTTCTTCGCCATCTCCATCACGAATCGCTTGATATCCCGTATCCGGATTGGCTCATCCATCTCGCCCCTCGTACAAACATCCTCACACGGAGCCGGACAGATCTTCGCGCATATCGACTGCATCGGCTCACACATCGCGATAGCATCGTAAGCCGCACGAAAGTCCTCCCTCGCCACCGCGCGAACATAATCCTGCGCCGGTACCGACGCCGGACAGGCGTCCCTGCACGGAGCTACCAGGTTAACTCTCTTGTGTTTGGCGTGACCTTCGTAGATCGTAAGATTCGGAGCCGCCGTTATCGCAGGCACAAGAATATCACGCATCTCGTGCGGATGCTTGTAACCTTTTTCCTTCATATACTGCTTGAAGTGATGGATAAATTCCGGCATGAATCCGTACCCCTGTATCAAAGTCGCCGCGCAAATACCCACAAGGTCCGCGCCGCACATCAGCATCTCGACCGCGTTGTGCCAGGTCGTCACGCCACCGGTCGACGTGATCTTGGCGTCCTTGCCCAGGAGCCTTCGCATCTCGTAAACATCCCGAAGCGCCAAAGGCCTGAGCCACGGCCCGTTCATACAAGCCATCCCGATCTCTTTCTGCAGAAAATACATCGACGCCGTCGGATCGTCCAGGTTCACGGGCGGAACCCCGAGCCTGTTGGCATTACCGCCGACGGCATCGGCGCCCGCCTCGTAAGCCGCCTTGGCGACCTTCGACTGATGTCCGCCCTCGGGGGTGATCTTCACGAACAAAGGAATATTCGTTTCCGCCTTTATCGCCCTGACGATCTCCTTTATAGCTTCCTCGTTCTGCCCCAGGCTCGCGCCCGTTTTGGGTCCGCCGGTATCTTCACCCGTCAGATCGACGTTAAAGGACATATTCGGACAGCACATATTAAGCTCATTGATATGAACGCCCGCGGCCTCGCATTTCTTCGCCATATTCACCCACCCTTCGACGCCTTTATCGCCCGAGTAAGTAATATTCGAGAACATCACGATATTCGGCGCACGCTTCCTGCCCGCCTCGATGAGCTTCAAAAGCTCATCCAGAAGCAGACGCTTCTCTGCCGTAAACACCAGGTAATTATTATCAGGGTAATACCCGTAACGAGGACGCCTGTTAATATAAGGCTCCGGATCGATAGTCAGCTTCAAAGACGCACCGCCCCAGCCCATCTGTTCTATCCTCTCCAACTGCTCGATCGCCATCGTCGTCGGCCCGCTCGATACATAAAACGGATTACGAAATTTCACCCCCGCTATCGTTACCGGAACCTCAAAATCTGTATACTTCGGCATTAGTATTTACCTCCTATGTTAAAATCCACTCCTGTAATTAAAGGGGGGACAGGCACCTTTTTCCTTATCTGCCTATGGCATCCCCAAGGTATTATTTATCATTCATTAAGATCGTCTTAGCTTCCTTGCTCGATTTGTACATCGCCTCGATCACTTCCATACACGCAAGCCCCAACTCACCGCTCGCGCCGTACATAGGCTCTTTATCATTCAGCACGCAGTCAACAACATACGCAAGCTCCTTAACATACCCCAGTCCGAAAAACTCATCAACCGCCGGCACCGTCCAGCCTTGGGTGATATCCGCTTTTTCGATTGCGTACGAATAACCCTCACTGCTGTAAACATGCACGTTCGAGCCGTGCGTCAAATCCACCTTGATAACCCCGCCGGTGCCGTATATCTCGACCTTGTCATCCATCCCGCCCAGCGTAATATAATTGCCTTCGATAAACGCGTGTTTACCGTCGGCGAATTTCATCACCCCAAGCCCCCAGTCCTCGCCGGTATTATCTTTATGAACATAATTATCTTCCGCTCCGCCGTTTACCTTACCGATAATCTC
>CAYNKU010000133.1:3374-6723 GCA_964397865.1 uncultured Pirellulales bacterium
GCGTCCTCCACCGTCGTCGCCAAAGGCTTCTCACAGAGTATGTGCTTGCCCGCCTTCGCCGCCGCGATTCCTACATCGTGATGCAGAAAATTCGGCACACAAAGCGACACAAGGTCGATATCGTCCCTCGCGAACATCTCGTTATAATCCTCGTAAGTATCCGGAATATTCCACTTCGATGAAATCTCCTCCAGATTATCGATCGCCGCAACCGCAACAACCTCACATCGGCTGTCCCTGCTGTACGAATCACAGTGAAAATCCGCCGCAAACTTCGATCCCACGATCCCAATTCGAACTTTATCCATAAAAATCCCTTTCCTCGTCTCTGTCTCTTTTGTCATTCCCGCACCCCTTTGTCATTACCGCGGAGGTCGAAGATGCCTTAGGTGCGGGAATCCAGTTTTTAAGTCAAAAACTCACGTTTCTGTAACAAACTCCATATCAAAATCGGTAATCCGGACCTGCTCTTCTACTGAAAACCATTAAGTATATTATAAAAACCGCCCGCAACGCCAGTCAATAAAAAAATAACCGTTTATACATCTTTAGTATTTATTTGTTTATCTTTTGTAACCGATTAGTTACAATACGCCCGTAATTGAAAGGGGTTCTTATGACCAGACAGAGAAATTCCCAAAAAAGCGCTCAAAATCTGCTCGAAGCCGCCATAGAAGTCTTTGCCCGGAAAGGCCCTAAAGCCGCCACCGTCGACGAAATATGCCGAAAGGCGCACCTCAATAAACGTATGCTCTACCATTATTTCAACAGCAAGCAGAACCTCTACCAGCACGCCCTCGCCCACATGTACCAGCAGCTCCTCAGCCTCGATATCTCCCTCGAAACAATGATGTTGCCAACCAAAAAGATAATCGAAACGATCGTCCGCCAATACTACATCTTCCTCAAGAGCCACCAGAACTTCGTCCGCCTGATCTGCTACGAGAACCTAAACTACGGCCGAACCATCCGCAAACTCAAGATAAAGGACAAAAAACCACCCGTCATAACCGCCCTGCAGCTCGCCATAAAAAAAGGCCAGGCCGAAAAACGCTTCCGCAAAAATATCGACCCCAAAAAACTCCTCGTCAGCATCCTCGGCCTGTGCTTCTTCTACTTCTCGAATGAGTACACCTTAAAAAGCCTCGTCGGCGATATATCGATGTCAAAACCCGCACTCGAAAAACAGGTCGCCCACGTCGTCGACCTGCTCCTAAACGGCATCACCAACCCCAAAGCCCCCGCCGAACGAAAACGAACTACTTGATAACCCCTAAAACAAAATTCCTTGCAAAAACCCCAAAATCCGTTTAAACTCACCACCGTAAGAAATTTTTAGACAATCACTACCCCTGTCATTCCCGCGGAAGCGGGAATCCAGGAATAAAAATAGCCTGAGGCAAGGCCTCAATCGAATTTACTGTCTAAAAACTTATTCAAGGCAGCTTAAAATGTAAAAAACCTGCTGCAAAAATGAGATTCGTTGTTTTTGTCATTTGTATTTTGAATTTTGAATTTGTTTCGTATTTCGTATTTCGAATTTCGGATTTGTATTAACATTAACAGGAGAAAATCATGTCATACCTCGAAGAAAAATTCAGCCTAAAAGGCAAAACCGCCATCATAACAGGCGGAGGCGGAACACTCTGCGGCGCAATCGCCCAGGGCTACGCCTGCGCCGGTGCAAACGTCATCCTCTGGGACATCCGCCCCGAAGCGATGGCCGAAAAAGCCAAACTAATCGCCGAAGCCTGCGGCGACCCAGCCCGAGTCGCCTCGGTTAAAGTCAACCTCATGGAAGAACCCTCAATCGCCGAAGCCCTCAAGGAATCCATCGCTAAATTCGGCCGGGTCGATATCCTCATCAACGGCGCCGGCGGAAACCGCGGCAAAGGCCCACTCGTCGAAGTCGATGAAAAAGATTTCGATTTCGTCCTCAAATTGAACCTCCTCGCCGGCTGCATCCTGCCCACAAAACACGTCGCAAAATACTGGATCGACAGCGACATAAAAGGCGTCATCATAAACATCGCCTCGATGGCCGGATTCAACCCCCTCTCAGGCGTCTGGGCATATTCCGCCGCAAAAGCCGCCGTAATGAATCAGACAATGGCACACGCAAAGGAATTCGCCAAAAACGGCATCCGCGTAAACGCTATCGCTCCCGGCTTCTTCATCGCCGACCAGAACAGAAAGCTCCTCTTAAACGACGACGGCTCATGCACCCAGCGAGGAAAAGACGTACTCGCCCACACTCCGATGGAAAAATTCGGCCGACCCGACGACCTCACCGCCGCAATGATCTTCCTCGCAGCCGAAGGCGCCTCCTTCGTCTCCGGAATAACACTGCCAATCGACGGAGCATACCTCTGCCATAACATTTAGAACTATAAGGAGCCTGAAAAATGCCGAAATACAAAGTCCTGATAGCCGACAGCAGACATCCCTCATACGACGAGGAACTCGCCGTACTAAATAAAATCGACGCCGAGGTAATAATCGAAAAAAGCGACGACGAAGAAAAAATCGCCGCCGCCGCCCGTGACGTCGATGGCCTGCTCGTAAACCTCGCACCCATCACCGCCAAAGTCATCGCCGCGATGCAAAAATGCAAATGCGTCTCACGATACGGCGTCGGCTACGACAACGTCGACTCCAAAGCACTGGCGGAAAAAAATATCTACCTCGCAAACGTACCCGACTACTGCGAAGAAGATGTCTCCGACCAGGCCTTCGCGCTCTTCACCGACTGCGTACGCAAAGTAAGCCGCAAAGACCGCCTCGTCCGACAGGGCCAATGGAATCTCACCTCCATCCAGCCCGTCTACCGTATCACCGGCAAAACTTTCGGCTTCGTAGGCTTTGGCCTCATAGCGCGCTGCTTCCACAGAAAACTAAAAGGCTTCAACCTAGCTAAAACCCTCATCGCCGACCCCTTCGTCTCCGCCGAAAACGCAAAAGCCGCCGGCGCAGAACTCGTCGACCTCGACACCCTCTGCCGCGAGTCCGACTACATCTCCATCCACGCCCCCCTGCTGCCCTCGACAAAAGGACTCATCGGCAAACCCCAGTTCGACCTCATGAAAGAAACCGCGATCATTATAAACACCTCCCGCGGCCCCCTCATCGACACCCCCGCCCTCATCGATGCGTTGAAATCAGGTAAAATCGCATGCGCCGGCCTCGACGTCTTCGATACCGAACCGCTCGCCGAAGATAGCGAACTAAGAACCCTTGATAATGTGACATTAACCGACCACGCCGGCTGGTATTCCGTCGAATCGATAGCCGAACTAAAAACCAAAGCCGCCAAAAACATCGCCGACACCCTAACCACCGGCAAACCAAC
>CAYNKU010000134.1:0-6544 GCA_964397865.1 uncultured Pirellulales bacterium
CACGAAGTTCACAGAGAAGCACGAAGAAATAAATGATTTAAAAACAAAAAAACTTCGTGTCTCTTCGTGAAAAAAATTAGTAGTCAATATAATTGACGCCTTTGGTGTCGGTTCCCGGCCAGTTTAGCCGAATATCTCGCGTTGTCGGTTTATAAAGCCAGCCGTAACTTCCGCCTGCCGTAAAATCTTCTCCTGCTTCCAGCATCTTAAGTGTTTTCATACCGTTGAACGGATTGGCAGGTGGCTTGGATATATAAGGGCCGTAATCATACCCCGCCGTTCCTGGATCAGCTATAGCTCCTGAGACGTTAGATGCTTTGGTTAACTGTAAAATAAATACCCATTGGCTTGGATTTGCCGAGGTATCACCATTCTGATATCCCGGCGGGACGCCGTTATGCTGGGCGGCGTAAATTTCTATGGCGTTTCGCAATATCCGCAGGTTGTCCTTCGCGGCTGACTCTTTGGCCAGGGTGGCGTGGTTCTGAAAGCTCGGCATCGCGATAGCCGCCAATATGCCGAGTATGGCGACCACTATCATCAGTTCAACAAGTGAAAAGGCTTTTTTCATAATCGTAGCTTAAAGTAAACCGTACGCCGCCTTTGATATCGGCACAAATATTTCGCTGTTTTAGAAAAAACTCTTCCGACACAGCCCCTTAAATTCCTGACCGCCCTTATAAGCCAAACACCGCCTTATTATAAGACCTGGCTGTTGAAAAGATATGCAATTAGATCATTGCGAGCCAACAGGTGCCACGGGTGCGGAGCGCGACAATCCAACGTTCAAAAAACAAGATTGCCGTGGCCTTTGGCCTCGCAATGACGGGATAACATGGTGGGGTAAAGACCCCACCCTACGGTTTTCTGACCGCCCTTATAAGCCAAACACAGCCTTATTATAAGACCTGGCTATTCGAATCAGGCCGGCTTTGTACTTGACAAACCCGCGTCAGACGTTAACCTTTGACTGGCAGACACATCCCGGCTCTGACAGCTCGACGAGCCGGCCGCAGCGTATACCGATACCAGTATGTAATTTGGGAGAAACGGGGATGGCAAAAAAGGCCCTCATTACAGGCATAACCGGCCAAGACGGCAGTTACCTCACCGAACTGCTCCTCGGCAAAGGTTACGAAGTTCACGGCATCATTCGGCGGTCGAGTTCGTTCAATACCCGGCGCATCAACCATCTATACAAAGACCCTCACGAAACCGGCGTCCGCATCTTTTTGCACTACGGCGACCTCATCGACGGCACAGGCCTGCGAAAGGTACTCACCGAGGTGCAGCCCGACGAGGTCTACAATCTCGGCGCACAATCGCACGTGCGGGTTAGTTTCGATCAGCCTGTTTTTACCGCCCAGGTCGACGCCGTGGGTACTGTAAGACTGCTCGAAGCGATCCGCGATACGGGCATCGATAGCCGGTTCTACCAGGCCTCATCCAGCGAGATGTTCGGCAAAGTCCTCGAGACCCCCCAGAAGGAAACTACCCCCTTTTACCCCCGCAGTCCTTACGGCTGCTCCAAGGTCTACAGCTTCTGGCAGACGGTTAATTATCGCGAAAGTTACGGCCTGTTCGCCTGCAACGGCATACTCTTCAACCATGAATCACCCCGCCGGGGCGAAACTTTCGTTACCCGAAAGATCACCCGCGCCGCTACCCGTATCAAGGAAGGTCTCCAGGACAAGCTCTTTTTGGGAAATCTCGACGCCCGGCGTGACTGGGGTTATGCCGGCGACTATGTCGAGGCGATGTACCTGATGCTCCAGCAGGCCGAGCCTGACGATTTCGTAATTGCCACCGGCCGAACACATTCGATCCGCGAGTTCCTCGATCTTGCCTTTGGAATACTCGACCTTGACTGGAATAAATACGTCGAGATCGACCCGCGTTATTTCAGGCCCGCCGAGGTCGAGCTGCTCCAGGGCGATCCGTCAAAGGCGAAAAAAATTCTTAACTGGCAGCCCAAAGTCACATTTGAGCAGCTTGCGGAAATGATGATAAAAGCGGACTGGGAATTGGCAAAACAGGAAAGAATACTCCGCGACCATGCCAACAAAACGGCTTAACCGACCCTGATTGTCAGCATAAAACCGGCCTCGATCCGCCGGCTTTGGGGTATCCTCTTTTCGGGCAAAGGTAAAAGCAGGTTTTTTTATCGGTCCTTGATGCCGGGACGAACAAATTTTCTGAAATATAGGTTTTGACTAATCATCTGCCCGCTTAAAACCCGTTACGGCTAAAATATGCCGGATTTTGGCTAAAACGGTTTTTGCCGCCCTGTAATCTCCCCGCCCCCTCTGAATTTGAGCGGATAGTGTAAAATTGTCTCAATAATAAGGTTTTTGTCCTAATTTATGAGGCAAATCCTGCTGATATAAAGATTAACCGGCTTTTATGGTGTCGGCTGCGTAAAAGGTATTTTTAGATGAAGCAGATATTGCTTTTGGTTGGGGCGCAGGATTCTACTATTGTTTAAGGCCGGAAGGTAAGACCTGCTGAAGGTAAAACCGCTGCCGGCAGAACAACCTGAAAGGGCAATTAGGATAATGGCAGAGAAAAGAACAGTTCAGGTATTGATTATAGATGATGATGCTTCTGATGCGCTTATATTGCAGAGGTATTTGAGGCTCAGCAATGACTATCTTGTCAACTGTACGGCCGTGACAAATCTGGAGCAGGCACTGGCAAAGCTTTCAGAAGCTTCTTTTGACCTGATCTTCCTTGACAACCGCCTCGCCGACGCCGTTACAGCCGACGAGGTCATGCGCGAATTTAACGAAAATAATATCAGCATCCCGGTTATAATCGTCACGGGTCAGGGCGACCAGCAAATCGCCGTGGATTTGATGAAAATGGGGGCCTATGATTACATAACAAAGGGCAGCCTCAGCACACATATTCTTGAAAGAACGATATACGGTACGCTTGCCCGCAAGGCGCTGCTGATAAAGCAAAAGCAGGCTGAAGAAGCCTTGAAAGAAAGCGAAGAGAGATATCGTCGTATTACAGATGTCGTAACAGACTACATTTACACGGTTCGTTTGACCGATGACGGCGAACCGGCGGAAACCATTCACGGCGATGCCAGCGCGGCGGTCACAGGTTATGAGCCTTGCGATTTTACCGCCGACCGTGACCTGTGGATCAAAATGGTCCATCCCCAGGACCGGCAGAAAGTTTTAGACCAGGCCCGTCAATGTGTGTTAACGGGTGATAGTGAGCCGATCGAGCATAGAATTATTCACAAGGACGGCTCCGTACGGTGGGTTAGAAATACCCTCGTGCCGCATCGCGGCGATGACGAAACGCTGCTCTATTACGACGGCCTCCTCCAGGATATTACCGAACGTCGGCAGACCCAGGAAATACTGGACACCAAGCAAAGAAATCTCGAAGCCATATTCGATGCTGCGCCGTTCGGTATGCTGCTTGTCGATGAGAACCTGATAGTCAAACGAGTAAACGATCCTGTCAGGCAGATGCTGCGTAAAAATTATGCGGAAATTATAGGTCGAAATATCGAAAATGCTTTCGATTGTATTCACGAAACCTCCGGTGATGATGTATCCGACCGTAACAAGGCTCCTCTCGAATGTTTCATCAGCGACACAATAAAAGATATCCTCGATAAACAGCAGGGCGTCCATAACATTGGCTTTGAAACTTTTATAGAAACCGACGGTAAAGTGGAGGATTTGGGGCTGCGCATCAGCGCCGAACCCGTTGTTATCGATAAACGCTGTCATATCGTGCTTACGATCGACGATATCACTGAAAAAAACCAGGCGGCAAAGGCACTGGGTGAATCCGAACTCAAATTTAAGACTATATTCGAAAACGCCGGAAGCGCGATATTTATCGCCGAGACCGAAACGAGCGTAATTTTAGACTGCAACTCGCAGGCCGAAAAAATATTGGGCCGACCTCGCGATGAAATAATCGGCACTCATCAATCGCAATTATATCCGGAAGGAGAAAGTGAAAGATACGAGGAAATTTTCAACGAACACATTCAAAACGACCAAAAGAGCGATTTTCAGCTCGAAATACAGCATAGCGATGGCAGAAAAATCCCTGTCCTCGGGTCTTCACAGGTCGTTAAAATCGGCAACAAAAAGATGATTGTCAGTTTGTTTATGGATATTACCGAGCGACAGCGCGCGGCGGAGGAATTGCTGCGTGCCAAAGAAGAATCCGAAAAAGCAAAAACGCAAATAGAAAAGGTCAATATCGAGCTTCAAAAATCCATCAAACGCACCAATTCTCTCGCAAAAAAAGCCATCGTCGCCGACCAGGCGAAAAGCCAGTTCCTTGCGAATATGAGCCATGAAATCCGGACACCGATGAATGCCATCATTGGTTTCTCCGAAGTTCTTGCCGAAGAAGTTCTTAATGAGGATCAGAGCCATTATGTAGATATTATTCGTGAAAGCGCACAAAATCTGCTTACGCTTATAAACGATATTCTCGACTTCACAAAAATCGAAGCGGGGAAACTTGAAACCGAAATAGTAAGATGCTCCCTGAGAAAACAGATTGCCACCCTTGAATCTTTAATGCGAAATCAGGCGAGCGCAAAAGGTTTGGAATTCGACATTATTCAATCCGAGGAACTGCCTTCGGTTATCCAGACAGATACCCTGCGTCTGCGTCAATGCCTGATTAATCTGATAAGTAATGCCATAAAGTTCACCGAAAAGGGCCGCGTCTGTGTCCGCGTTTCGACCGAAGATGTCTCCGGCAAGGAATTTATTCGGTTCGATGTCGAGGATACCGGAATTGGGATATCCGCCGACAAACAGGAATTGATATTCGACTCTTTCAGCCAGGCCGACGGCACTACTACACGTAAATTCGGCGGAACGGGACTCGGCCTGGCGATTACCAAAAGATTGGTCGATATATTGGGCGGTAATATCGGTTTAGTCAGCCAGCTTGGAAAAGGCTCAACATTTACACTTAAAATTCCGGCAAATATGGATATAGAAATCCTGCCTTGTGATGAACACGAGGATTTAATTGATACTCCGGAAGAAAAAAATGAGGACTTGTCGGGTTGCAGATTCACTGGTTCGGTTTTAATAGCCGAAGACAGTCGAAGCAATCAGATTCTTATCAATTTACTGCTGAAACGCTTAGGATTGAATATAACACCGGCTGACGACGGCATCCAGGCTGTTGATTATGCCACCAGAGAGACATTTGATCTGATTTTTATGGATATGCAAATGCCGAATTTGAGCGGATACGATGCAACCGCGGAGCTTCGCAAAAAAGGTGTTACAACCCCTATAATCGCTTTAACCGCTAATGCCATGAAAGGCGATGACAAAAAATGTCTGGCGGCCGGCTGTGATGACTATCTGCCGAAACCTATCAATCGCCTCCAATTACTCGAAAAATTGCGAAAATATATGGTCAAGACGGATTCTGATGAATCAAGTCACTCGAATCGGGTCGAATACCCGAACCAGAATCCTCAAGAGGCTGTTGAGTTCGCTGAACTTATCAAAAAAGTTGCAGATGAGCAGGTGGCAGAAGAAATTATTCACAATTTTTTAGTTGAAAATGAAGAACTAATTGATATGCTTGGCAAAGCCGTAAAGGCAGATGACTTCAAACAGATAAAACTTTATGCTCATACTATGAAAGTTTCTGCCGCCAATATCTTTGCAAGGCGGCTCTCTGAGTTAGCCGGCCGTCTCGAAGATGCCGCAAGAAAGAAAAATCGTGACACGGCGTTGAACGTCTTTTATAATCTTGTGGATGAATTTGAGAAGATCTCGACAGTTGTCACGCAGTTCAATCGCGCTGGCTGTTCGAGTCAATAATACAAAAGAAAAAATAGGGATATAACAGGAGACAGCAAAAGAGCAAAAAGAAAGGGGGTACCACAGTAAATGGACAACGAAGGCGATACTGACAGAAAGAAATTCTGTGGTCGTGTGCTGGTTGCTGATGACAGTCACACGAATCGATTCCTCATCAAGGTCGTTCTTGAGCGGATCGGTTTGGAGGTGGCTGTTGCCAACGATGGCGCAGAAGCTATTGATATGGCCCTGAGTCAACCCTTTGACCTGATTATTATGGATATTATGATGCCGGATGTCAGCGGCTACGATGCGGCCGAGCACTTGCGGGAAGAAGGGCTGACAACACCCATTATTGCCTGGACTTCCGATGTTACAGGGCGTTCGGAAGAAAGATGCCTGCGGGCCGGCTGCACTGACTATATAACAAAACCGCTCGACTTGCCGCAGTTGAAGCAAGTCTTAAGCAAATACCTGCCTTTGGACAGCGATGATTTCGTGGACGAGGGGGTAGCCGCTTCGTAGTCCGCTTATGTCCTTATGGCCGTTTTTATATAATCCGGGCCAAATCCGCCCCTCATAGCAGGTCGGATAAAAAACTGGATTTTTTCCGACAAATCGTATATATTCCAAGAATCCTTTGCGGGCGTAATTCAGCGGTAGAATGTCAGCTTCCCAAGCCGAATCCGGCGTTTTATAACTCCTTATAAATAACGGACTTAATT
>CAYNKU010000135.1:0-6486 GCA_964397865.1 uncultured Pirellulales bacterium
AAAAATGTTTTACATTTTACGGCAGGGAGGGTATACTTACACCGCTTTATTGTATTAGCGGGGACACGAATGTCAACGAATACACCTAAAGTGGTTGTGGTTGGCGGCATCTATGCGGACACGGTAATCAAGTGCGAACAAATTCCCCTGCCGGGTCAGAACATCCCGGGCTCGGCCCTTGAATACACGATCGCCGGCCCCGGCCCCGCTGAGGCTATCCAGGCCGCTCTGTGCGACTGCCGGGTACACCTGGTCAGTAAACTCGGCGGTGACCCCTTCGGAGAAACAGTAAAGGCCATTCTGGCCGATTATAACATCGAAACGGAATTCGTCTTCACGGCCGAAGCGAAGAATACCGGCCTGGTAGTGACGCTTGTAAACGGGATCGGTGAAAATGCCGTATGCACGTACCCCGGCGCTAACGGCTCACTTTTTGCCCAGGATATCGAAGCCGCCGAAAAGATATTTGCCGAGGCTAACGTTTGTCTTATTCACGGCCGACTGCCTCAGGAGGCGATCGTAGCGGCGATTCGCCTGGCGAAAGTGCACGGCGCAAAGGTCATTCTCGATCCCGCATGGCCCCTGGAGCCGACCGGCGGCCAAAACAGCGAACTGCCGCTCGAATATTTCAGCGCCGATATCCTTATCCCCAATCTCGACGAAGCTGCCGATATAACCCACTCGGAGTCGACTTCGCTGCGAAGGGAAACCGCCAAACTCATCGGCTCGGACCTGGTCGCAAGAGGCGCCGCTGCCGCCGTAATAACAATGGGCAAACGAGGCTGCGTGATAGTCGACAGGGTCGGCGCCGATTATATCCCGGCGTTTGATGTCGAGCTGGTCGACAAAACCTCCACCGGCGACGCCTTTGCCGGTGCGCTTGCAGCCTGTTGCGCCGTCGGAGATGATATAAGGGCCGCTGTAAAATTCGCCTCCGCCGCCGGCGCAGTGGCATGCACAAAATTCGGTGCGATCGAATCACTGCCCACAAAAGCCGAGATCATCGAGCTTTTACAAAAGGAAGACATCGAATAGTTCTGTCCGAAGATGGCGATATTTCACAGGGAAAAACAAAGCGTTTCCTCAAGCGACCTGCTCCAGGCGCTGGCAGACTGTAGCGAGATTAAGCTCACGGGCTGCACCGTCACCGGCGTTCTCGACATAATAAGACTTTTCGACCCGGCCGAAAAGTTTCAAACCGATGCCCTCATCACCGATCAAGGCCCCGATCGAAAAACAATAACCCTGCCGCAGGCTATTCTTTTCGACCAGTGTATTTTTGAGGAAAATGTCGTCTTCTCAGGACCGTGGGCACAACCCGAGAGTACCTCGGTTATATTCAAAAGCGATGTAATTTTCAATAGTTCGACCTTCAAAGGACAGGCAAGGTTCAGAAATGCCGTATTCGAGGCCGTCGCCGGCTTCGACGGCTGCACCTTCGAAGGCGTTGTGACTCTCAAAAACGCCCGAATCGCCCGGGACGCGAAGTTCAGGACGGCTACCTTTAAAGGTTATGCCCTTTTAGGCGAGGCCGTTTTCAACTCGTCAGCCAGGTTTATAAACACCCACTTTAACAAAGGCGCGAATTTCTCCGGCGCGAAATTTTTAGGCGAAACAGATTTCAGCGGTGTGTACTGCTCGAGCAGGGCGGTACCCAAACACGATGCCGTCTTTTTTGCCAGGCACGCGTTCGGCGACGACGAAAGTTTCTGGCGATTCGTCAAGCAGTCCGCCCAGGAAGCGGGCCACTACCGAATGGCCGGTGAATGTTTTTACAGCGAACAGTGCGCGAGCCTGCGGCATAAATTCCGCGGCGACGATTACCAAAGCCTTCGGGGCCTCAAAAAACTTGCCCGTATATTCACGGGCCTCAGACTCCTGCCGGAACTGATATTTGGCAGGCTTTTATTCGGCTATGGCGAAAGACCTGTCAGGGTCCTGGCGGCCGGCGCTCTGATTATTCTGGCGTGCGCGTTTTTCTATGCGCAGCAAGGTATGCTCATTTATCGAGGCAACGGCGGCGAGGCCTCGTTCCTGCAGGGCCTTTACTTTAGTATGATAACTTTCACTACCTTAGGTTACGGCGATTTGTTTCCCGTCGCCGAAGGTCTCTGTCGACTTGTCGCGATGGTCGAGGCGGTAGCAGGGGGGTGCCTGATGGCACTTTTCGTGGTGTGCCTGGCTAAAAGATTCTCCCGGGGTTGATTTTTTCCGCTCGCCTTTGATCGCTGTCGCCATTATCCTCATAAGACGCGAAAGTTTAGAAAAATGCGACAACCAGACTCATCGAAATCGCCGAAAGCACCGAACTGACAACTACTATCGCCGCCGACAGCGGACCATCGCCGCCAAGCTGCTCTGTCATCACATAAGATACCGCCGCCGTGGGGCTGGCGAGAAGCAGTAGTGCTATCCGGGTCTCACCGGCCCCGAGCCCTAAAAATCCCGCCGCCAACAAACCGACCGCCGGTGCACAGAAAATTTTTATAAGCGAAGAAACTACCGCCGGCTTTGCCCTGCCGGCGACTTTTCTCTGCGCGAGAGTTGCGCCAATACCCAGCAGCGCCAGTGGAAGCGCGATCTGGCCGAGCGACTGAAGTGTCCGTTCCGCCGCCTTAGGCAGAACTGAAAAGGTCAGCGAATAAACGATCCCCGCCGCGCAAGCCAGAAAAAGCGGGTTGGTAGCTATCTGACGCAGAATCCTTCCAGGTACGTGACGATCGATCTTATGCTGGCTTCCAAGAAGAATTACCACCGCGGCCATATTATAAAGCGGAACGATCATCGCGATTACCAGAACAGCTATGGTTTCCATCCGGGCCGAATCGACGTCTTTACTGTTGGCAAAACTGTAAATTATCACCGACAAACCCACATATACCAGATTGCCTCGATAAGCCCCCTGTACAAAAGTGCCCACATTGCCGCTTTCGATGCGAAGGGCGATTGCCAGAAGATACCCGACTGTTATACTCGCGATCATCCCCGCCAGCACCACCATAAACGTCCTGCCCGCAAGGTTAAAGTCATAAGTCGCGACAGCCACCTTGTAAAAAAGCAGACAAGGCAGACCCACCCAGTAAGTCAGGCGGTTGGTCGCCTTGACAAACTCAGCGGGAAGAAAACCGGCTCTTTGAAGGATCGCTCCGAAAGCGATTATAAGAAATACCGGCAGTGTCGTATTGATAATATGCATGGCCGGCATTATCAAACAACGCGCCGCTAAAGTCAATGGATTTATCCCGCTCTCTTCGCACACATGGTCAGTCCCGCGATTTACCC
The DNA here is from genome assembly GCA_964397865.1 of uncultured Pirellulales bacterium. Taxonomy (GTDB): domain Bacteria; phylum Planctomycetota; class Phycisphaerae; order Sedimentisphaerales; family Anaerobacaceae; genus CAYNKU01. The sequence continues at coordinate 3,283 of CAYNKU010000135.1, forward strand.
CGGGTTTTATTCGCAGGATTTATTCTCTCCGCCCCAAGCTGCCCGCAGCCCGCCCTGATTCCAAGACCCTTCCTGAGCCGAATCACCGTTTCAATACCCCCCTTATCCAGAACATCAGCAAAACGCTTTATCTTTTCGCGACCCGGCCCGACCAGATCGCACCCCGGATGAGGATTATACTCGATCAGATTCACATTGCATTTTATGCCCGCGAGTTTTTTAATAAGAGCCTGTGCGTCGGAGGCCTTATCGTTTTTACCTTTTATCAAAACGTACTCGAAGGTAACCCGCTGACCGGTTTGCCGCTGATAAAGTCTTACCGCCTTGAGCAATTTCGCCAGCGGATACTTTTTATTTATCGCCATTATCTCCGAACGAGTCTTGTCGTCAGCGGCATTTAGTGATATCGCGAGCCGCGGATGGATATCCTCCTCCGCCAGCCGCAAAATTCCCTCCGTCAGCCCGCACGTACTTATCGTAATGTGCCGGATACCCAGATTGAATCCTTTTGCGTGATTGAGTATCCGAACAGACCGGAGGACTTGCCGATAATTCAAAAAAGGCTCACCCATCCCCATATAAACCACGTTGCTTATTTTGTAATCGTCTTCCGCAACACGGTAAACCTGGTCGATAATCTCGCCGGCCGTTAAATTCCTTGTAAATTTGAGTTTTCCCGTCGCGCAAAAAACACACCCCATCGCGCAGCCGACCTGCGTGGAGATACAAAGCGTCCTGCGTTTGCCTTCTGTTATCAAAACCGCTTCGACAAAACAGCCATCCGAAAGCTCGAAAAGATACTTAACCGTCCCGTCAGTATCAGCTAACTTCTCGGCGACCTTAAGCTTTGTTATATAATAGCCTTGTTCGACAAGTTCACCCCGAAAACCCTTGCCCAGCGGAGTTATCTCAGAAATCTCGCAAATATTCTTGGAATGAATAAAGTCGAAGATATACCCCGCCAGAAACTTCTTATGATTCATCTCGATAACAAGTTCTTCCAGTTCACCGAGTGTTTTGTTCTTAAGGTCTTTTTCCATAAAACCGATTCTACTAAAAATCCCCTTAAATGTCGAACGCCGTCCCCGCAATCTCTTAACCTTGGCGCACCACCGGCAAAATGGTAAGCTATTTTTGATTATAAGAACTTTTACGCTGTCTCAGGAAAAAAATATGAAACCCCAGCTCGTCGCGCCAGCGGGAAACCTCGAAAAACTAAAATACGCCGCCCTCTACGGCGCCGACGCCGTCTATTTCGGCCTCGAATTCGGCTCACTCAGAAGCTTTGCCGGCAATTTCAGCTTCGATGACGCCGCCAAAGGCCTCGACTTCCTCCACAGCCGGGGCAAAGCCGGCTTTGTCACCCTCAATATCTATCCATTCTCCGATGAATATGAAAAACTCCTCGAAACCGCTCACAAACTCGATGACATAGGCGCCGACGCCCTCATCGTCTCCGACCTCGGCCTGTTAGCGGAACTTGTAAAACTGAACCTAAAGGCCAATCTGCACATCAGCACCCAGGCCAACACGACAAATTACCAGGCCGCCCTGGCATATAAAAAACTCGGCGCAAAACGGGTGAACCTCGCCAGGGAGCTCTCACTCGAACAGATAAAACTCATTTTGCAAAATACCGCCGGCCGGATCGAAACCGAGGTCTTCATTCACGGCTCAGTCTGCTTTTCATATTCGGGCCGATGCGCAATAAGCGACTACCTCACAGGTTTCCCCGCCAATCGGGGCCGGTGCAAACATCCATGCAGATGGAAATATTCCCTCGTGGAAGAAAAAAGACCAGGTGAATTTTTCCCCGTCTTCGAAGACCAAAGAGGCCTCTACCTTTTCAACTCAAAAGACCTTGCACTTTTCGAATTCGCCCCCGCCCTCGCTGAACTCGGAGTCACCTCTTTTAAGATAGAAGGCCGAATGAAATCTATCCACTATATCGCAACAACAGTTTCATTCTATCGGCAGATTATCGACGGCAAAAAATTCGCCGGCGAAAAAGCACTTGAATTGCTAAGCCGTGTCCCCAATCGCGGTTACACCACAGGTTTTATCAAAGGCTCTTTCAAACCCGACGACTACCAGAGAAAAAGAAGCCTCTCGCAGGCAAATTCGATCTTTGTCGCAAATACTACCGAGGAAAAATCGTCCCGACAGTGTGTTCTTGAAGTCAGGAACAAGATCCACGCCGGCGAAACCCTCGAAGTCCTCACCCCCGACGGCTCGCTCTCACAAATAAAAATGCCTGACCCGCTTATCACTACCACAGGCCAGGCACTCGATTTCGCCAATAACTCCCAGTTCCTCTCCCTCGATACTCACCTGCCCTCCCGCAGTATCCTAAGAAGAGTTAAAGAATAAAATTCTCCGCTTATTTTGCCTTACTCTTATTTTTAACCCTTTTTATAGCGTCCGCCGCCCAGGAATTTTTCTTTAGATACGTTTTAAGAAACTTCTGCGAAAGCTCGTCACTGTCGCCGTATTTTTCCCGCAGCCGCTTCAGTTCGATCTTAAGCTCACTAACAACTTTACTGTAAACCGGATTGTCATAAACGTTGTTAAGTTCCTTCGGGTCCTTCCACAGGTCATATAACTCCCAAGCGTCAATATCGTAATAAAAGTGTATCAGCTTAAACCGCTTTGTCCGTACCCCATAATGACGTTTAACCATATGAACCGCTGGGTATTCATAATAATGATAATATATGCTCTTGCGCCAGTTGTCAGGAGTATTACAGTTCAGTATCTGCCTGAAACTCTCACCCTGCATTGCCGATGGCTTCCTCATCCCGGCAAAATCCAGAAACGTCGGCGCAAAATCAAGATTCTGCACTAAGTCGTCATTTACGGAATTGGCCTTGATCTCTTTAGGATAACGAATCACAAAAGGCATACGCAACGAAGTATCATACATAAACCGCTTGTCGAACCAGCCGTGGTCGCCCAGATAAAAACCCTGGTCCGCCGTATAAATCACAATAGTATTTTCAGCAAGCCCTGACTCGTCCAGATAATCCAGCACTCTGCCAACACTATCATCCACCGAAGCGATACAACGCAGATAATCCTTGATGTACCGCTGATATTTCCACCGAACAAGGTCACGTCCGCTCAGATTAGCTTCTTTAAAGGCCTTATTCTTCGGCTCATAAGCGGCATTCCAGTCAGCCAATTGCTTATCCGTCAACCCTTTAG
>CAYNKU010000136.1:0-6462 GCA_964397865.1 uncultured Pirellulales bacterium
TGAAAATCGCGGCCATCAAAAATAATGATACAACAGCCGTCAGGCCCACAAAGGCCAGATTTACCGGCTTTTTGTCGACATCGTGGGAGAATAAAGAGGCAATAATATGAGTGATCACATAAGCCGGTATCATCAGAAACGGATATATGTACCTGCCCTGATGGGCGTCGTTGACATCCGCGGACCACATCGCCAGCAGGGTAAGCGCGCCCGCAACATAGATAAAATGGATATTTTTATAAACGCTGACTAAAATTATTATCATAAAAACAGCGCATATAAAAAAGCTGCCCGGGTCGATATTGAGAAGTGAAAAACTCAAACACACCGTCCAGCAGGCGAAAACCGCCGCCAATGAACCTAATAACCCGGAAAGAACCGTAAAGAATTTCTTCTGAGCATCCATTTCATTTTTGGGTGCCTTCAGGAGCCTCGGTTTTAGCATCCGGCCGAACAGCCAGAGAATAACCAGCCCGATGCCGAGAACAAGCATTACCAAATATGGAAAGCCGGTGCCGACGGGGTTGATCCACTCAAAAGCGGGATGCCATTCACGGACTTCACGCCATTTTTCAGCGTGCTTACTTACGCTTATAACGAAAGTATGGGTCAGATTTGTCAAGTGGAAGGGATTGAATACAATGGTTGCTATAAATGCGATAAAGCTGGCTCCAATGGTATGGTAAAGTCCTCTTTTGCCGATGGTAGTTTGGTCTGCGGGGGTCTGGACAACTGTAGTCTGGTTGGTAACAGGGCCGGCGAAGGTGCGGCTAATTGTGGCAGGAGAGAACACAATAAGATGTTCTTTCAAAAATGTAACAATAAGCCCCAGAACCACCGCGGAAGAAAAGGCGATGAAAAATGAGCGCTCACAATTATTAACGTATTCAACAAACTGTCGATTTTGCAAATATAATCTCTCAGGGAACAGCCGGACAAGCAGGGTAAAGAACACGATTAGCAAAGCTGCGATATGGTAGCCGTAAAACGCCGGCGCATTGAGCTTTCGCCACCTGGCCAGAATAAAACTTACAATAATGAACAGGGCCATTAGAACCAGGAATTTATCGTGCAAAGGCGAAACGGCAGTGTTGATAAAGGGCTCACGACGGGTGTATTTAAAAATCAGGATGTAAAGAGCGAGCCATGTCAGCACGCTGTGAACCGAAACTGTCCAGCGTCTGGACAGCAGCGTCAGCAGGCGAAGCACCACGAACGGAACAAGCATTATAAAGACGTATATATAACCGCCGTGGACATTGCACCAGAAAACCGTCAGCGGTACGATCAGCCAGATATACAGAATATTCCTGTAAGTTGCCAGTACCAGTACGAGCAGAAAAACCGCCGTCAGCAGGTTCGAAAAACCTGCCGGCCGGATGTCAAAGAAAGATCGACCTGCGAAAATCGCCGCGCACGCGAACAAAGCCGAAAGACCAAAGTGTGCACCCAGTACCCGGGCAGTATAGTAAACGCAGATAATCGTGAGTATATAGACAACCAGTTTCCAGTATACCAGCATATTAAACGAATAGTTTTCCGCGTCGGCAAAAGGCGATTCGTGCGTCAGCCAGTAAAAAATAACGTGTGTCAGCCAGTTCTGGTTGACCCAGCCGGTCGGATGCCAGTATTTGACGGTATCTAAACCAACGGTTTCGGCGATCCGGCGGGCGGGCCCGGGCCAGTTCTTTATCTCTTCTTCGGTCGGCCCTGCCTTATGCGAATTGGCGCTGAAAGGCTCGACGGTATCCACGCCGTGGTTATAAAAATGCCGCCCGCACGCCATCGCGACCCAGGTATCACCGGCGCCGACCATGTGCGTCATCGAGTGCCCGGCGAACAGCAGCATCGCCGCCCAGCCCAAAATCAAAAGCCATTTCGAATAAAAATCGGCTCTTCTCGTATCTATTGACTGATCCATTTCTCTATTCTATCCAGTCCTTCGGTAATTTGTTCGAGCGAACAGGCAAAACTAAGCCTTACATTGCCGTCACAGCCGAACGCTCCGCCCGGCACCACGGCCACATTCGCCTGCTCCAAAAGCGCCGAAGCGAATTCCATACTCGTATTGATCCCGGCCCCGCCGATAGTTCTGCCATAATTACCTGAAACGTCCGGGAAGCAGTAAAACGCTCCTGTCGGTTCGGTACAAACCACGCCTTCGATGGCGTTTAGCCGCTGAGCCATATATTTGCCCCGCCGCTCGAACGCTATCCGCATTTTTTCAACCTCGCCCGCGCGGTCATTGAGGGCCTCTATGCCGGCCTCCTGGGCGAAAGCAACCGGGTTCTGCGTCATATGCGACTGAAGCCGTCCCATCGCTTTTATAACCTCGACCGGCCCGGCCGTATAACCGAGCCGCCAGCCCGTCATCGCGAACGCCTTACTGAAACCGTTGATGGTGAGCGTTCGGCTATAGGCATCTTCGCTTATAGACGCAAAACTCCTGAATTCGGTCTTGCCGTAAATGAGCCTTTCATAAATCTCATCGGAAAGCACCATCACATCCGTCCCCTCGAGTACCTTGGCAAGCTCGGTTAGTTCCTGCGGCGTATAAGTGAAACCGCCCGGATTATTGGGCGAATTGATAAGCAGCATCGCTGTTCTTTCGCTGATGGCCGATTCGAGCTGGGCGGGCGTGATCTTATAGCTGTTATCCCGCTCGGTCGCCACGATCTTCGCGGTCGCGCCGGCAAGCGCTATCGCCTGCGGATATGTCACCCAGTAAGGCGCGGGCAGAATAACCTCGTCGCCCGGATCGAGCACCGCCTGCATCGATTCATAAATCGAATGCTTGGCGCCGATATTAACGATTACCTGCTCGGGGCTGTATTTAAGGCCGTTTTGTGTTTCGAGCTTCGCCGCAATAGCCTTTCTTAACTCGATTACCCCGGGCGTCGCGGTATACTTTGTCTTGCCGGCCTTCATGGCCTTAACGGCGGCATCTTTAATATAATCCGGCGTATCGAAATCCGGCTCGCCCGCTCCGAAACTGATCACATTAAGCCCCTGGGCCTTGAGCTCCCTGGCTTTTGCGGTAACCGCCATTGTCGCCGAAGCCGGCACATTCTGAGCACGTTCACTGACTTTCATTCCACTTAAAACCCTTCAAATTGATACCATATTTCTGCCCAACACCGATATTCCGATACTATTAAAGGCAAAAAAGCCGGCCCGTCAAGTAAATTGGCTCCTTCACTTACGGATAGCTCTAATAATTGCTTTTGAGCGGCAAGTAGAAGATTTTTGTATTCCGGCAAGGAAGGAAAACGCAGGCCTACTGGTGGGTAGGTCGAGTTTTCCTGACGCTGTCCGGAATCAAAAAGATTCGCTTGACCGCCAAAATGAATTTTAGAGGTATCCGTACGTTTAACTTCGGCAAAATAAGCGGTTTAGCCTTAATTTACCTGAAATTATTTGCCCCCATCGCAGGATTATTCCGAATCTTACTTCACCCCTGTGGGAAGCCGGACTTCGACAAAACTCGGCACAAACCCCCCTTCTGTAAGCTATTACGCCACCAGCGGCGCATAATAATATCGGCCTGAGAATAATTTATAATCCCAGGCCGATTTTAATAATCCAAACACCGGCGTCCGATTTCAAAACGCCGTCACGCTAATACCCGAATCTTTAATCCCGCTATGCGTTCTTCCTTCTGCGAAGCAGACCCAATCCGCCCAGACCAAGCAGGCAAAGCGTACCAGGTTCTGGAACAAGATTTACTTTTGATTGTCCGGTATAATCCTGATCAAAGTCAGTAAAGGCAGGATCCAAATCAAATGTAAGTGAGATAATCCCAGCAGGACCTACAGAAAAGCCGGCGATATTAGATTCCGTTACTTGTGCAGAACCAGTACCTATCAAATATCCTAGAGCCTCATCAAAATCTACATCAATAACGTTTCCAGAAAGAAGAACATTTGAAAGCTCATCCAGAAGCTGTAAGGTTCCTCCTTCGAAATGCATTCCGGAAACAAATGTGGATGTAAGGTTGAAACTGGTATTAGCAATAGAACCTTGAGGACTACCGTCATCGTAGTTTAAGGTCGCAAGCAATCCAATATCATCCATCTCGAATAAGTTAATGCCGGCGGTATAGTCTGTATCCACACCATCTAGACCCACGAACTCCAGTCCTGCCGGTGCAGTTGTACAAATACATAGATATGCTAAAAGAAAAACCACCCACTTTTTCATCTCCCCATCTCCTTCGCTAAAAATATACCACATAATGCGTATCTCACAGAAAGCGATAATAAGAAGCAACAAAAGGCGGGCGAAAAAAGTGAAGTTACAGTCTTACTCCAAACTCACCACTTTCTCCTCGCTCTTTTCCTCTCACTCACTCTCTCCCTCTTCTCCTTTGTTTCGTCGATAGCAGAACAAACTCACTGCAACTTATCACAAATCCTACCCGAAGAATTAAGTGTATTGTAGGTATTACCGGCAGACTTAGCAATGTCGGAAAACCGACAATTTTAAAAAAAAGGATAAAAAAACGCTGTTTTTAGGTTTTTAAGGCCGCTTTTTTGCTAAAAAATTTCGCCTCTTTCTTGAAAAAATCACGCTCTCTCCGAAAATTAGGGCAAAAATATGCCTTTTCCCGCAAAAGTCGAAGATTCCTCAGATACGGGAATCCTGTTTTTAGGCCGTAGCCCCCCTGCTTGCACAAGGATGGAAGGGCCGGGCCGGCTTTCCGCAAAACGAACTAATTATCTTGAAATTATTCAGCTTTGCCTGTAAGATTAGCGCAAGTTGGATATGCGTATTTTGCGCCTGTAGCTCAATTGGATAGAGCGTCGGTCTACGGAACCGAAGGTTGGGGGTTCGAATCCCTTCAGGCGTATTGCACAAACGACTGAAAACAAACCGCTTACAGAGACAGGCAAGCTGAACACTAAATCCCAAAAAGAAAATCTTGCGTCCAGCTTGTTTTCTGATTCTGAAATTGACCCCGATTTGAAAGTGATTATTGAGCACTGGCCAAACTTATCCGTTGAATTACGGTTAGCAATCGTTAAAATTGTGCAGGATTAACTTTTCTGAAAAGGGGATATTATGAAGGTGAAAAAGTTTTGGATTGCGGCTAGTGTGTTTGTTGTGTGCATTGCCGTTTGTATATGTATAGCACAGACAACTCGCTCCCACCGATCAACTCGCTACTATCAACAGAAGATACTGCGTAAGTTAGACGCAGTACAGGTGGTTGTTAATGTATTCGAGACAGTACCTGAAAAGAGTCATCTGGGAGCGAAACTGCAGACTCAAGTGGAAGACTCACTCCGTATTTCTGGTCTTAAGGTCACTCCTGATGATTTAAACGAACCTTGTATATACATACATGTTCGTGATTTGAAAGTAAAAGATATACGAGTTTTTTATATCGAAACAGTTTTGCTTGAGAAAGCACGCATAATGCGTAATCAAGAAACCCTAGCTTTACAAAGTTGGAGTTGTCGTGGTGTAATAGATTGGATACCCCATGATAAAGATTATGTACAGTACGTTAGCAAAGTCGTTTATGAACAAGTATCCGAATTTGTCAACGACTACCTTGCAGCTAATCCGAAGGAGACACAAGTAAAGAGCAAAAACAATAACTAAATCGGCAATCGTTAAGTGAAAGCGATTAGCGTTTCCTTCTCAACATCACTGTACCATTTTAACGATTACCGGTTTATTTACGGCTCCTGTCTTTTTCCAAAAATACGTTCAAACACGCTGATACAATGCAGGTCCAATCTTGTTGAAAATATTTCAAGTAACGAACGTCGCCTCTTTATCGCGATTGCGATCATAATAAAAATGAATACGGCTGTGATGGCTATATTCTTCCAATCATTAAGCGGCCATTGCCAACTGACGCTCGCTTCATAATCGCTGAAAGGCCAGAACGGATAAATGGGCCAAATAGAACCGTCAGGTCCGGCTGAACCTGCAAGATCGAGTAACAGGTGGACTATAAACGCCATTGCTGCAACTACCGCAGGCCTTATTTTCCTTTTACAAACAACAAATGCGATAATGATTACAGCCGGCAAAATGAACAAGCTGTGTCCAAACTTACGATGCCATAAAAAGTAATATGAGTATCCCTGATCACCGGTGATTTTATCTATCAGTAGCCCCAGCCCATCAATATCCGGAAAAATACCGCAGAGAGTCGCCACGATCCTGTCCCTTTTTTTCTCGTAATTCAGATTGGACAAAACCCAGCTTATAACCAGATGTTGTTGAGGAGCCATTTAAAAGCCTCGAATCACCGGACTTTAATCATTTGACATACGATTTTCTTTTCCGCATCATTTTAGCCATTGCTGATTATTATTCAATACCGTGTTTTCTCTCCGGAGACGGTTATATCATTTCCACTACCCCCGGTAAGCCATCATCCCCAGGGGCCATCAGAATTATCAAAAAAAATATTTGACTGAATACGAACCATAATTTATTATGTGA
>CAYNKU010000137.1:0-6376 GCA_964397865.1 uncultured Pirellulales bacterium
ATAGCGCGCAAGATTAAGCCTTTTTCTGCTTATCTAACCTTAGAGGCCGGCAAAACGAGAATAAAGCCGCCGCAGGACCGGGACAATTGAATCGGAGAGCAATTTAAGGTATAATGAAGTGTTTAGTATTTTTTCAGTTCATAATCAGGAGGAGTGGTCAAACCCCCTTGGGGCTGCGAACTCCTTCTGACTTAAAATACGGAGAGATAGTATCTTAAGATTATAATGAAGACTAAACTTTTACGAAAGGATAAGACGGTGGACAAAAAAGTAAATTTAAGATTAATAGTCGCATCAGCTTTGGTATTTGTGGCAATGTGTGATGCCGCTTTAGCTGCTTACTGCTCAGCTTCTGGTGGTTGTGACGAGTATATCTACCAGGTGCAGGTCGGCACGATCAACAATAACGCAACCGTTTGCGACAATTATGCTGATTATACATCATCACACTCAACGGTTATGGACATTGGCACCGGCTACCCGATAACAGTGGTTACCGCTGTTGGCGGCACTCCTTATGCCGGCTATGAAGGCGATCAATGTGCAATATGGGTAGACTGGAATCAAGATGACGATTTCGGCGATTCGGGCGAAATGGTTTATTCAGCAAGTGGGTATGGACTTCTCACATCAACTATCACCCCGCCGCCAGAAGCGGTTTCCGGCGATACTCGAATGCGGATACGTTTGAGGTGGTCCGGCACACTCGAACCGTGTGGTGCTACCCCCTATGGCGAAGTGGAAGATTATACTATCAGCATCCCTTTTTACGGCCCACAAACTCGCATCTACGGCAAGAAATGGCACGACTTAAATGACAACGGTCAAATGGATGGTGGCGAGCCGGCGCTTAGCGGCTGGACGATATTCCTTGATGAAAACTACAACGGCGAGATCGACCCGAACGACATCATCACCACCACTGACACTCAAGGCAATTACGAATTCACAGGCATGGAGCCGAACGAGTACTACTATGTATCGGAGGTGAACCAAAGCGGCTGGATAAACACCTATCCCGGCGCAGGCGGTATTCACTACAGGATCTGGATAGAGGAAAACAATGACATCGAGTTGAACTTTGGCAACTATCAACTCCACAACGGTGATATCGACGGCTACAAATTCCACGACGCAAATAACAACGGCGTATGGGACGCCGGCGAGGATCCATTAAGCGGTTGGGAGATTTACATCGACGAGAACGAAAACGGCCAATGGGATTCTGGTGAACCCAAAACAACGACTAATACCGCAGGCTATTATGAATTCACAAATCTCGATCCTGGTTACTATAACATTATGGAAGTACCGCAGGCAGGCTGGTTCCAAACTTATCCGGGACATACAAGCGGCAGATTATGGGGACTTGAAGGACGATTCGGCGATGGAAGTACCATCGCCGAGGTTAATCTTGACACGATGACAATGGAGAATCGTTTTGCCGCCCCTTACGATTCGATAATTATTGGCCAAGGCTGTCTTACCGCCGGACCCAGTACACTGTTCTATTGTCCGCTTAAAATGACGGGACCTAATACAGCCGAGAGCCTCTTTTGTGAAATAGACAGCGAATCAGGCCTGGTTATTGATCAGGGCGTTCTTGAAATGCCCACAGGCGAGATCGCTTGGGATTGTACCTGGCACAATGGAATACTCTATGTCATGTCAGTTGTTGGTCCATTACCACCTGCACCCCAAGTACCGGAGACATATCTCAACCGGTATGATGCATCCACCAAAGAATTACTCTCACGAGACCAACTTATTGATGTTGGTTGTGACGGTCTAGCAGGTGATCCTTACAAAGACCTCTTGCTGTGCAACTTCTTTATTACCCGATCATTATATGAGATCGACCCGCACACAGCGAACGTTGTTGGAACCATTGGGCAACAGTTGGTTACTGGGGTAGAAATGGCCTATACAAATGGAGTGCTATATAAACTTTTATGGAGCGCTAGCAGAGACGATATTCACACCCTCCACAGAGAAGATGGCTCGCTAATATCAACCCAAAAGATGACTGGCTATGAAGGCTTCGACACTATCACTGGTGGGATCGGTGTCAAAGGGGGGCATCGGCTCTGGATAGGCAAGAAGGATGTAGAAGCGAACTTTGGTAACCGGCTTGATGGCGATGGGGCCTTCTCCGGCACTAAGTATGAAGATTTGAATGCCAATGGCCGGCGTGATGTAAACGAACCTGGTCTGGCAGATTGGACCATCTATGTTGACCTGGACGGTGATATGCATCCGGACGCATGTGAGCCGGCGACCGTTACCGATGCCAATGGTAACTGGACAATTGAAGGACTGGAGTATGGCCGATATTTCATTCGTGAAGTTCAACAAAAAGGGTATACCCGTACCGAGCCAGGGTTGGGGTGGATCGATCTCATCGATGTTAATAGGCCGAGAGATATTGTGTTCGATGATATGCGCAACCTGCTTTATGTGAGTACCGAGGCGGGCATAATTGAGCGGTTCGATCTCAGCGCCAATCAGTTCCTTTCTCCGGTTACTATTGGTGGTTCACCACACGGCATGGACATCACCGCTGATTATAGCAGCCTCTATGTTGCGGACATTCAGCTATCAGACGGCAACGGAGTGGTACATAAAATCAACACAGATACGCTGGATGTTACCAACCTGACCTATTCGGTGGGAGAATTCGAGGACGGCAGCTATGATATCGCAATTGGATCAGAGGGTATAGCGCTGGTTACCGGCAGCTATAGCGGCAGTGGTTGGGTGCCGCTGTACGTGCTGGATACGAGTACTGACACAATCACCGTTCGACCTGATGTCCTGGGCCAAACCACGATCAATGATGATATTAGGGTGGTACGATCATATGACAGAAGCAAGATCTGGCTGATTAATAATAGTTCCAATGGATGGATAGGTGTATACGATGCACCAAGCGATACGTTCACCGGAGAGAAGGAGTATCATAACTATCTGCATCAGTCGCCGATAGCCTTGAATCATGACGGCTCAATGGCGGCTATTCAGCTCGATCAACATTGCCGAATAGTGGATTCAGATTTCAACCTGGTAATGGGGCTTGATGACAGTAGAATGGGAGCTGAGTTTGACCCTTCCAATAACTTGTATTATCAGTTCCACGGCCAAACGGGCCAACTGTTTGCAATCGATACGGGTGCATGGGAATTGGCGGATAACATAAGTTCAGGCCTTGTCGCAGGAGAATATGAAAGGTTCACCAGGGGAGAAACAGCGATAACAGCTGATGGCCGAGTTCTTGGCATCACCGATCCGAATTATGTTGCTCTGCATCGCAGGGAGTATTACACGCCGGTATTACCGGGCCGTACTACTAGCGGTTTAAACTTTGGAAATAAGGCTGCGTTGTGTGGGGATATTGATAAAGACAGAGATGTTGACTTCGCGGACGTAGGCTTGCTATGCGAGGATTGGTTACTCGACGGCACAGCACATGACAGCGACATCGCCGGAGATGACGGTCTTGTTAATCTATTAGACTGGGCGTGCCTTGCCGGCAATTGGGGAGTCGATGAGAATATAATAGAGTATGACGAAGATTTTGAGACAGGCGACTTCAGTAATCTGCCTTGGGAACATGCCGGCAACGGCCCATGGACAATCGATTCGTCAGAATGCTTCCAAGGAAGCTATAGCGCAAAGTCTGCTGATCTGCCTTGGTACAATGAAAGTATTCTAAGGGTGACAGCTACTTGTGGAGAGGGTTACGTGTATTTCATGCTGAAAAGTGGCAGGGGTGGGTCATTCCGGTTCAGAGTTGATGGAGAGTTGGTGTTTGATTGGTATTCCTGGGGTTGGGAGGAAAATCTGGATTGGTCTCTGGTCATAATACCGGTCAGCGCCGGCACGCATAACTTCGAATGGTTTTACAGGCCTGACGGTCACGGTTCACAAAACGCCTGGATAGATGCGATCCGTTTCCCACCTGTGAATGACTGAGTAGTCAATATAGATGATTCAGTTGTCTTTGTGAACCAGTAGCTGCAGCTAAGTGCGTATTGCGCTGACATCGCTCCGCTCCATTATGGAGATGGCATCGTTAATTTGCTCGACTTTGCTGCATTCGCTGAAAATTGGCTCGAGGGTATTGAATAAATAGCCGCTGTGAATTCGGGTCTCCAATGATCCCAGCCAGCAATACAAACTAATGGAGGTTTATAAACACAAAACCGCATTGGGAGATACCGGAAGGGGGGTTGGAAAGCCAACGGTCGGATTCGAACCGACAACCACTGGTTTACAAAACCAGAGCTCTACCGTTGAGCTACGTTGGCAACTCGGTAAATCATAATAAAAACTCACCGGCAGGTCAATACCCAACCCCAACCAGCCCTGTAAATTGATCGCCGCCCAAAATCGTGACCCCAGAAAAACCGCTAAAAATAACTCTTTCCAATTCGACTGTGACGATATACAATCCTCTTTTGATCGGATCAACAAAAAATTTCCCAACAGCTCCGGAAAGGATTGGAAAATGGCAGATGAAAAAATCACGGTCCTGGCAATACTAAAAGCCAAACCCGGTTCCGAAGAAGAGCTCAAATCCCTGGCAGAAACGCTCGTCGAACCCACCCGCGCCGAAGCCGATTGCATAAGTTACGATCTCCACCAGGACACCGCCGAACCCGCCAGGCTGATGTTTTACGAAAACTGGCAGAGTAAGAACTCCCTCGACCAACACATACAAACCCCTCACCTCCAGGACTTTCTATCCAAAACAGAATCCCTACTGACAGGGCCCCTCGACGTTACAATATGGAAAAAATTAAGCTGAAACTTAAGGACTTTTTAACCGGAAAAACAAAATGCAATACACTACAGGCAAACCGGGTCGCATAATCGCCGCAAGGCTCTTCGAGGGCGATGACCTCTACGAATCCATCCACGAAATAGCTGAAAAAGAAAATATCAAATCCGCAGCCGTCTTCATCACCGGTGGATTTCGCAAGGCAAGCGTCGTTGTCGGGCCAAAGCAGGAGAAACCGAAGATCGTCGGCGACTTCAGGGACTTCGCCGGGCCGGGCGAGGTGCTCGGAGTTGGGACCATATACTGCGACAACGAAGGGCCCAAGATGCATCTGCACGCGGCCATCGGAAAAGGTGGCGAAACCCTCGTTGGCTGTCCGCGGGGCGGCGCAAAAACATTCCTCATACTCGAAGTCACAATAATTGAAATCGATGGCATCACTGCCGGGCGAAAACCCGACAGCGAAACAGGCCTGAACCTGCTGAGCTTCGATTAGAACCGGCATCGCAATAGTAGCTCACGATGACTGCGCGGGTAATCCTGCCCCCCGAATCTCTTCAGCAACGGCAGTTAGCGAGGGCAACGGAATTTCTTTCCCGTAAGTATCCGACCGTCGAAGGGATCGCCCTGTGGGTGGATTCGAACCGGCAGGTGCACCAGGTCTACTCGGCAAACGATTGAATATCGGTCAGGCCGGCCGACTGATTTGCTCTTTACTGCCGAAAAAGGCAAACGAGATCAATATCAAAAAAGTACCCGCCAGAAAAAGAGATATCCTTTTCCGCGGCTCACTGGCCCTTTCGAGCCATTCGGGCGACTGCTCAGCCCCCAATTCGCCTGTCCGCTCGGTCAATGCCCTGCGAGCGGCAGCCAGTTCCTCAGCCCGTACGGCCGGATAAACGGTATCGGAATCCTCGCTTGTTTCAATACCGAGTGTTACCGGTGCGATGCGGTCTAAAAGATTCGGGTCGTCGCGCAACTGCTGCAGAAGGATATCATAGTCGGTGTTCAGCGATTCGAGCCTGCGGGATGTCTCTTTTGCTGCTGCAAGCAACAGCCGATTATTATAGTACCCCACTATCTCGTCGCACAGTATCGAGCCGCACATCGCGGCCGCACCGACGCTGAAAAAAACAACAAAACATAACGCGCGGATGATCCTTTGAATCTGCATTGTCCACGGTAAAAAAACTTCGGCAGCCGCAATACGACTTCACTCACACAAAACCCTCGCGCCCGCCGAGTCATTTGGATTTTACTTACTCAAACCAACCGAATTACGACCAGTAATTAATGCAACTTCTTATTTAACAACATATTTTACGGAATAAAAACATCAAAAAAGCCATCCCGATGTCGTTTCGGGATTCCGCAATTTTGATTTTTTGGCTCAGCCATCCCTTACGGGAGATCTTTTGGCTCGGCCATCCCTTACGGGAGATTTTTGATATTTCAAACTTACCGATCGATCAGTTTGAATTATTTACTTGAACATAAAGCCCGCATATCTGGCAGCGGAGCCGAGTTCCTCGCTGATCCTCAGAAGCTGATTGTATTTACATATCCTGTCAGTCCTGCAGGCGCTGCCGGTTTTTA
>CAYNKU010000138.1:0-6363 GCA_964397865.1 uncultured Pirellulales bacterium
AGGTGGATGAGGACGACGAGTTCGACGGGATCACGATCGTCCACGACCCGACGGGCGAGGAACGCCACTACGCCACCGACCCGGCCGTTCCCGGGCAGGGGTTCACCGGGCAGAAGCTGTCGGTGCGCGGTCTCTCCTTCGGGTGCGTCGACCTCGACGCGAGCCTGTATCTCACCTGTGATGGGTTCGACTACGCCTCATTCGGCGTGACCGGGATCGAGGTGGAGCGTCTGTCGTGGCTATCGTTCGACGTGGATCTGACCTTCGAGATCGACGAGAAGAGCCTGTCGCTGGAGCCAAGCCTCTCGCTGGGCGAGGCCGCCTGCATCGAGGTCTACGCCGAGCTCGAATGGGACGCAGCACCCCTGTCAGTCGGCGGGATCGGGCTGTACGGGATCGAGTTCGTCTGCGAGCTCGGACTGGTGACGGTGCGCGACGTCGCCGTATTGAACCCGGACACCGTCCTTCCCCGCTACGTGATCACGACCGAGGCATACGGGAGCGTGATCGAGAGGCGCGTCGACGCGATCGCCGCCGGGCACGAGTACTACCCGTACTGGGAGCTGCTCTCGATCGCGTACTCCGGTGCCGGCTGCTGCGGACGGGATCTAGAGTTCCTCGCCAACGCGTACTTCCATGAGCACTCGACTGGCCTGTTCGATTGGTGGATGACGCGCGTCGAGGCGGAGATCCCGCTCGCGGAAGACTTCTCTTTCACGCTCGGGATGACGTTCTACCGCACGTACGTCTATCCGCTTACCTTCGGCTTCCGCGTCGATTGGTAGGAACAGAGAACAGTGATGGGTGGGGGACTACTAGCGAGAAGTGGGACTTCAGTGATGAGTGAAGAGTGATGAGTGGGGCACTACTGGTGGGTAGTCTGTGGTGTGTGGGGAAAGGCGGGGGAAAGCAGTGATGAGTGAAGACTGGGGAACCGGTGATGAGTGATCAGTGACGGAGGGGGCTCAACTCGAGCCGGCCTTCGGTCTGTCCAACGGCAGTTCACCCAGTGCATTGATCTCGTCTTCAAGATCTTTCAGGACCTCTAGAATGCGATCGAGCGACGGCGCCTCGCCGTAGATCATGATCTTCATCGCGTCGTAGTCCCGTTTGACCTCAACCATTACGTGCTCAGGCGGGATCAGCTTCAGTGTCCCCGGCCGCGCGAGCTCGTATCGCGCCCAGTTCTGTGGGTAGAAACGGGACTTGAAGTCGACCACCGACTGCAGGAGATCGAGGTTGGCAAGTGCAGCGCTCCGGATATCTCGCTCTGCCATTCGAGCCAGATCGTAGTAGTGGCGTGAAACGCGAAGCGGGACAGGCTTGTCTGCTGACCGATGCGCTTCATGATGTAGGATCGTGGCCTTTTCCCAGAACGTACGTTCGGCGTACACGGCTTGGACGCGATAACGTGGATGCTCGAACAACTCGGGGAACGCCTCGGCCGCGTACGGTTGGATTTCATGGGAGTCATTCGGTGTCCACTGAGCCAGCGGACCGACCTCCAAGAGGACCTCCGGGCGAAGGTAGTCATCGGAGAAGCTGGCGTGATACTTCACATGAATGATGTCTGGCTGGTCTCCCACTCCGGAGACGCTGCAGAGATCGCCCAAGAGCGACTCAATCTCCGGAAGCAGGTGGCTCGAGATGTACACCCGCGATTCCTCCACGATTCGCTTGTTGAAGGCATCCTGCTTGGTCTTCGAGCGTGCTGCGAAGGGGTCTTCCGAGGATAGCTCAGCCCAATCGAGGATCAGGTCGATGTCCTCCGAGAATCGCTCGATCAGCCCGAACACCTTGGAAAGCGATGTACCCCCCTTGAACATGATCTTGGGCGCAAGCTCCTCGGAAGCGAAGAGCCTTCCGAGTGTCCAGCAGACCCAGAAATCCTTCTCGACAATCGCGGGCGACATGCCCTTGCGAGAACTCGTCTCGACAAAGAGATCGTGGCGATCCTGTTCCTTCCACGTCGCTACTCGTTCCATTCGGGTTCCTCGCCACAGATTCTCCGAATAGCGTCGTACACCCAGCCGGTCACGGTTTGTGCATCCTTCAACACGAGTGAGCGTTTGTCCGGATCTAGCCATTCCCGGATCTTCGAGATGACGTTCGGCGTGACTCGATCGGGCCCCAAGGATTTGAGAGCCTGGACGATGAGTCCACTCTCACGGAGTTTGAGACTCGACTCCTTCAGCGGTGACTGTTTGAAGGCCAGTGTTTGTCTTCCGATCGTGTAGCTGCGGCTCGGTCCATCGGAAAGGTAGATCATCTGAGACGGAACCTGCGTCGACAGACCAAGAAGATTCAGGGCTGCGGGGCCGCTGGGCTGAACGCGCCAGCCGAACTTGCGAGCGAGGGCCTGGGCGACTTGGTCGATGTCTGGACTCAACTCACCTCCGAGCATCTTGCTGTGGCGCGGGTAATCATAGACGCCGCGAACGACCCTACGGATGGTCTCCTTCTTGAGGAGTCGGTGCAGCGTGACATCGATCGCTGAGCGACTGCCAAAGGTCGAGAAGTCGATTACAGAGAAGGCCCAACCCCGGCCCATCCCGTAGATCTTTCGTTTCACGCGACTGCTCGTCGATTTCGCCACTCGTTGGCCTCCAGATGTGTAAGAAATAGTGCCATATTTTTCTTACACGAGCAAGCCCCCTTTCGGAGCTCAGAGCGCTGCCACATTCCGCGTCAACTCTTTCTCCATCTCCTTGGTTCGCATATTTCGTTCGACTTGACGGTTGAACCACGATTCCTTCTTGAGCGTGGACTGCTCCTCCACGAGACGAGCTTCCAGGTTGCGGCAGGCAGCCAGCGCGCCTTGCCTGGGGCAATCGATCGTTGGCGACGTCTGTCGCTGAGCCCGTTACATTCTCCTACATCCTCTCTATCGCATGTTTCCCCTATTGTCCATGGAGTCTACGGGGGCGCGGCGCGGCGTGCAATGGGCAACTCGGCCTTTGGCCGAGTTGCCTGCGAGAATGGCACTGTCGTGGCACGGCCATTCTCGTGAATGGAGTGAAGATCGAGTCGGGGCTAGGCGCAGGGAGTAGGGGGGACGGCAAGTGATGAGTGATGAGTGGGAAACCGGTGATGGTGACCGCAGTGATCAGTGAAGAGTGATGGGGGAAGAAGGTGCTGCGTTCGATGTTCTAGGTGCGAGGTTCGGAAAAGCGGTGATCAGTAATGAGTGATGGGTGAGGAGTGATGGGTGGGGAACCGGTGATGAGAGAACAGTGAGTGGTGGGTAGTGGGTGGGGGGTGCGAAGCGAGTTCGATGTTCGAGGTGCTAGGTTTGGGGAAGAAGCGGGGCTGAGTGTGCAGCGCCTCCTCATTTCAGAGCCAGTCACACAATCGCTCGGTTCGCGTGATCCATTGGTCGAAAGCCGGTGGATTGGTTCATCGCACGGTATCTGACGATTCCGGGCTCTCCTCTGATGATTGTCTGACGATTCGGCTGCCCATTTGCCTCCCGCAAGGAACCGTCGTCAAGATCCTGATGACGGCGGATGACTCGATCGCCTGCTAACCAAGAGCCTCATTTCGTCGACGAGAGGGCGACGCGGTCGCTGCTCTCCACGGATTCGGTCGTTCCTCTCTACTAGGTCGAGTCGTAGATGTCAAGAAGATCTCGAAGCATGGTGGCCGCTGACGGCTGGGAACCCAATCCGATAGATTGGGTTCCTTTGAGAAGGGGAGTTGCGGAAGCCCCCTTCTCTAGGTTTTGTGAGCCGCGAAGATGCTCAACAAGTCACGGAGCATTGTCGCGGCAGAGGGTAAAGGGGTTGGCTCGTCGATGATCGAGGTGATCGTCCCAAACAGGTCGGTCTCGAACGTGATCCCCATTTGCTTTGAGCCGAGCCGTCCGAGCGGGTGCTCGGCGGGAAGCGCGGTCGGGGCAACCTGTAGATCGTAGTGTCCGTCGGATCGCCGCTCGGCGCTCGCCAGCAGACGCACACGACCGTCACAGCTCTTGTCACGGAGCCAGCCGAGGTCGACGTCGCGAATGCCCCGTCGCGGCACGGCTTGAAGATCGACATCGAGATCGAGCACGGTCATGGCGAGGATCACGAGTTTCGCGGCGGCGTCCCAGCCGTCGAGGTCCCACGCGCCGTCGCCTTCGAGGGCGCCGTTCGCGCGGGCCTCCTCGACTGCCTCATCCCACGTCACCCCGGCGGCCAACCGATCGAGCACGAACCCCGTCGTGAGATTGGGAACGGCGTCGACCCGTTCGATCGTCGCGCCACGCAGGTCGCGGACTCCGAGGGCGATCGCCGGCAGCCCGCCGGCGACGGTCCCGTCGAAACGCAGTTGCACGTCCTGTCGCTGCGCGAGGGCAGTCAGCTCCCGGTAGGCGAGCACGATCGGTCCCTTGTTCGGCGTCGAGACGTGGAGTCCGTTCTCCAACGCGCGCCGGACGTGCGACAACCCAGGCTCGGCGCCTGCGTTCAGATTGACGGGCGAGGCTTCGCACAACGCGTCGGCGTCGACCGTCTCGATCAGCTCGAGGCCGGTGATGCCGGGCCGGCCGACGCTCGGGAGTTCCGAGACGCTCCCGCCCGCCTCCTTGATCGCCGCGATCTCCGCGCCATCGACTCCGCTCGGGTCGATGGCCGCACCGCGGGAGTCGGCGGCGCCGACGATACGGACGTCGAGTTCGTATCGGCGGAGCAGCTCTTCGTGCTTTCTCGCGATGAGTCCGGCGAATCGCCGACCGAGGTTGCCGACTCCGACCAACAACAGGCGAACCCTTCGTGCCTCTCTCACGCTCTCCGTCTCCTCTCTCCGGGACTCTTCGCGATGCACTTCGGTCAGGATACCACGTGAACCGATGATGGGCGACTTGGCACTCACGGTTGGCGAGGATCTCCTTGCATGGAGTACCTTTGGAGGCCGCTCACGGGAGCGGACGGGCCAAGACAAGAGACAGGAAGGGAGCAACGCAATGACCCATACCGAGTTGATTCCGCGTTCCGTTTTGTTCGGCAACCCGGACCGAACCTTCGTTAGGATCAGTCCGGACGGGGAGAACCTGGCGTACCTCGCCCCGCGCGACGGGGTCCTGAACGTGTGGGTGGCGCCGATCGACGCCCCGCAGGAGGCGCGTCCGGTGACGCGAGACACGGGCCGGGGAATTCGGGTCTACTGCTGGGCGTACACAGGGGAGCACATCCTCTACCTCCAGGACGTCGGCGGAGACGAGAACTGGCGCGCCTACTGCGTGACGCTGGAGACCGCTGAGGTCACGGACCTCACGCCCGAGCTGAACGTGCAGGCGCAGTTGCAGCATCTGAGCCCTCGCTTTCCGCACGAGGTCCTGATCGCTCTGAACGATCGCGATGCGCGCTTCCACGACCTGTACCGGGTGGAAATCGCCACCGGTAAGCGAAACCTCATCCAGCAAAACGACGGGTTCGCAGGGTTCTTGACCGACGAGAACTACGCGGTGCGCTTCGCGCTGCGGATGACGCCCGAGGGGGCGGCCGAGATCCTCGCCCGCGACGGTGACGGCTGGTCGCCGTTCACCGTGATCCCGGCCGAGGATTCCCTCACGACGACGCCGGTGGGGCTGCACGCCTCCGGGCGGATCCTGTACCTGACCGACAGCCGTGAGCGGGACACGGCAGCGCTCATTGCTTGGGACCTCGAATCGGACAACAAACAGGTTCTGGCCGAAGACCCGAAGGTCGACGCGAACGGCTTCTGGATCCACCCGGAGACGCGGGAGGTTCAGGCGGTCGGGTTCAACTACGAGCGCCGTCGCTGGCACGTCGTCGACGAGAGCGTCCGCGCGGACCTCGAACGGCTGGAGGGCGTGACCGACGGCGAACTGGAGGTGATCAGCCGGAGCCTGTCGGACCGACGCTGGATCGTTTCCTACGTTGTCGATCGCGGCCCGGCCCGCTTCTACCTCTACGATCGCGACGAGGGAGAGGCGCGCTTCCTGTTCACCGACCGGAAGGCGCTCGAAGACAAGCCGCTCGCGCCGATGCATCCCCACGTCCTTCGCAGCGGCGACGGCCTCGCGCTGATCAGCTACCTGACGCTTCCCCCGGACAGCGATCCGGACGGAGACGGGGTGCCGGACACGCTGCTTCCGATGGTCCTGTGGGTGCACGGCGGCCCGTGGAGCCGCAACGTCTGGGGGTACCACCCGTACCACCAGTGGCTCGCCAACCGCGGCTACGCGGTCCTCAGCGTGAACTTCCGCGGGTCAACCGGCTTCGGGAAAGGGTTCATCAACGCAGGCAACTACGAATGGGCGGGGAAGATGCACCAGGACCTGATTGACGCGGTCGACTGGGCGGTCGAGGAGGGGATCGCCGATCCGGAGCGGGTGGCGATCGGCGGTGGCAGCTACGGTGG
>CAYNKU010000139.1:0-1892 GCA_964397865.1 uncultured Pirellulales bacterium
CCACTATACCAACCGATCTGCCCGCCAACTCGAAGTTATATTTCTCACCCAGCTTCAAAAGCCCGGCGACTACATACTCCGCCACCGAATTGGCGTTCGACCCCGGCGCCGAAGCGAACCCGATCCCTCTTTCACTCAAATACTCGACATCCACATGATCGAATCCTATCGTTGCCGTCCCAACGAATTTTATATTACTGCCGCCGAGCAGCTCGGAGTTCACCGGCGTAACACTGCGAACCAGCAGTACATCGGCGTCTTTTACAATATCAGCCGTTATGTCCTGCCCGGCAAAACCCTTAACCTCACCGATCGAAGAAAAACACTCCTTCACAAACGGAATATTCTCATCAGCAACTATCTTCATATTAAATCCCATCCCGATTATATCAATTATAGTTAGTTAGAGCCGATTGCCCGTTATCGTCATTCCGCGAAAGCAGGACACGTAGCGTAGCGAAAAACCGCGTTAGTGAATCCGGTATTAAATAAGCATCCCGATGTCGTTTCGGGATACCACAATTTTGATTTTTAATTTTTAATTTTTGATATCTCGAATCCCGCTATCTCTACTCCACAATAACTGCATCTGCCTTGCTCTATTTTATTGGCTCCTATCCTGTACCCGCTTCGCTCGATCAGCAGCCTGCCACAGTTATAACAAAACGTACTCTCGGATTTCGCCCCCGGCAGATTACCCGTATAAACAAAACGAAGCCCCGCCGCCTTGCCGATCTCCTGCGCCCGCTCCAGCGTCTCAACAGGCGTCGGATACGAATCCTGGTACTTGTAATTCGGAAAAAACCTGCTGATGTGCCACGGCACGTCAGGGCCGGCCTCGGTCACGATAAACCCCGTCAGCCTTTTCAATTCCTCATCCGAATCGTTCTCACCCGGCACAAGCAGCGTCGTGACTTCCATCCAGATATCCGTTTCCTTCGCGATATAGCTGACAGTATCCAGCACAGGCTGCAAATGAGCCTTGCAAAGCCGCGTATAGTAATCCTCGTTGAACGCCTTCAAGTCCACGTTTATCCCGTCGAGCCACCGGGCCGCAAAATCTATCGCTTCGACAGTCTCGTAGCCGTTACTCACGAACACATTCGCAAGCCCCCGCCGCTTCGCCAGCATACCGCAATCGGCGCAAAGCTCCATAAAGATCGTCGGCTCGGTATAAGTATACGCCATACTCCTGCACCCGCCCCGAACCGCCGCCTCGACCATCACCTCCGCGCTCAAGTCCTCACCGTTGATTCGACTGCTCTCCAGCGCCATCTGGCTTATCTGCCAGTTCTGACAGAACTCACACCGGAAGTTACACCCGATACATGCTACCGAAAAACTCTTCGACCCGGGCTGAAAATGAAACAAGGGCTTTTTCTCTATCGGGTCGGCATTCGCCGCACAAACCTTGTCGTAATTCAGCGAATATAGCTCACCGCCGATATTCTTCCGCACAAAACATCGACCCGTCTTACCTTCAGCGATCAAACATCGCCAACTGCAAAGCCCGCACCGAACTTTATTTTCCTCCGCCGGCTCCCACAAAACCGCCCGCTTCAAATTTTCCGCGCCAGTTTCCATAATTTCTCTGCCCCCTAATCAGCCCCGAACCCGTAACAGTCCGCCATAACCTCGATCGGATGCCGCACAACCCTGCCCGCTATATGCTCTATCTGCATCTTGCAACCGCCGCACTCGGTCAGCACCTCCCCCTCCGGCGACGCCGCAAGCGCCTCTTTCAATCGCTCAGCCATCTTCATCGACAACTCGTAATTTTTCTTCTGCATCCCGAACGTCCCCGCCATACCGCAGCAGCCCGCGTCAAGCCCCCTGACCTCAGCTCCGCAGACCTCCCTCAGGACCTCGGCGCTCGCTCCATCAGCGCCCGC
>CAYNKU010000139.1:1992-6356 GCA_964397865.1 uncultured Pirellulales bacterium
CCTTCGCCAGGTGCCTTACATTATAAGATAAATCCCTTTTAGCCGACTTAATATCGCCGTAACAAATCGCCGGCAGCGGCGCAGGCAACTGCTTCGGAAAAATAACCTCTATATTATTATGCCTCAAACATTCGATTACCGCAAACCCCAGCTTATGGTCATTATAATTCGCGTACGTATCCACAAAATACGCGACCTTGTCGACCGGTTCGGCAACAGCCGCCTCACACGCAAGATACCGCCTTGCCTTATTCAGAAAAGCCCCCCTCTCGAATCCGGGCACATCTCTGTCCGCTTCGAGTCCGCCGAACTTCTCGAAGAACCATTTCGAGACCCCAAGACCCATCACAAAATTCGATAAAGGCGAAAAGATACTGCCCGCCATACTCAGGTACCGGTTCCTGCTGAGCAGCCCTTCCGTGAGCCTCAGGCCCTTTCGTTTTACGTACTCCGCACGCGCCGCCAGCATCAGCTTCGAAACATCCACTCCCGACGGACACTCCAGCGAGCACGCCTTACAATTAACACAAAGATCAAGCAATCGCCTGAACTCATCCGACTCGAAACCACTTTCTTCTATCTGTCCCGTCGCCCAGAACCGGAGCAAATTCGCCTTCGCCCTGCTGCTGCCGATCTCTTCACCCATCGCCCGAAAAACAGGACACATCCGCTGGGCCGCCTCGCCGCTCAGACACACCCCGCACCCGCTGCACTGCTCCAGCTCTAACTTCAGCTCATCGGCCTCCAATAACAGCCCGCTCTCCAGCCGCTCAGCCAGATAGCCCGCCTCCGCGCGGAGATTGCTGACCATAATATCCGGATCGGAATTTAGTATCTTGCCCGGATTCATTATCCCCGCCGGATCGAATATCCCTTTAAGCAAACCCAAAAGATCGTAATATTCTTTCCCGTACTGCTTTTCGACAAACGCCGCCCGCACAAGCCCGTCGGCGTGCTCACCGCTTATCGACCCGCCCAGCGACCAAGCCAGAGAAAAAACCTCCTCCGCGACCGCCCGCATCTTCTCGACATCCGATTTATCGCTCAAATCCAGATAAGGCCGAATATGCAGCTCCCCGTCGCCGGCGTGCCCGTAAAAGCTAAGCTCGATCTCGTACTTCGAGCCGATACTATTCAAACCCGAAATATACTCCCCCAGCCGCCTGTGATCGACCGACACATCCTCGATAAATGCCACGGGCCGCCTGCTGCCTCTCTTGCGGTATAGCAGCGGAACCGCGTCTTTCCGGCTCTTCCACAGCCGCCGCTGCTGCTCCTCGTCAAAAAAAACGCTTCTCCCACTCGCAATCTCCCCAACCGCCGCATCGGTCTTTTTTATTTTCTCCCTGACCTCG
The DNA here is from genome assembly GCA_964397865.1 of uncultured Pirellulales bacterium. Taxonomy (GTDB): domain Bacteria; phylum Planctomycetota; class Phycisphaerae; order Sedimentisphaerales; family Anaerobacaceae; genus CAYNKU01. Next base: position 3,348 of record CAYNKU010000139.1, read on the forward strand.
CTCTCGCTTTCACCCGTATGTTCGACAAGCAGCACCATCTCTGCTCCGACAGGCAGAGTATCCGCATATTCCGGATAAGCCGCAAGTGTCGCTTCGATCAATCCCTTGTCGGTCAATTCACACGCCGCCGCCCCGCTCTCGACGATAATATCAACCGCCCGCGCCATCTTCTGTGCCGAATCGAATTCCAGTTGCAGCAGCCCCTTCACCGCCTCGATCGCCACCGTCCTCAGCCTTATCTTCGTAAAGATCGCCAGCGTCCCTTCACTGCCCGTCAGCAGCCTCGCCATATCGATCCTGCCGTCGTGACAAACCCCCGCGATATTATACCCGCTGCGGTTCCGACTGCACTGTGGCGTCGACTGCGCAATAATATCCTGATTCTCCGACAAAAGCGAAAAACAGTTCCTCGATATCGCCTCCGCTCTGCCCCCGCCTTGAACGGCCCCGTCAATACCATTGCCGAACTCGACGATCCTGCCGTCCGCCAAAACCGCCTCGACGCCCTCCACGTAATCAGCCATATACCTGTATTTCAGCGAACGAGCCCCCGTCGCGTTATTAGCGACACATCCACCCACCACCGCCCTGTTACCGCTCGATGGATCGGGCCCGATCTTCCTGCCGAAACCCGCGAGATAATCGTTCAGTTCCCCCAGCACCACCCCCGGCTCACATTCGACAATTCCCCCCCCATCCTCTTCGCCGATGATACTGTTCATATACCGCGTCGTATCGATAACTATCCCGCTGCAGAGCGATTCCCCCGCCACACCGCTGCCCGCCCCGCGCGCCGCGACCGCGATCCCCGCCGCCGCCGCATACCTGACAACCGCCGCAACATCACTCGCATCCCGCGGCAGAACCACACAACTCGGCAATATCCTGTAAATACTCGCGTCGTAACTGTACGCCGCCCGGTGAACAATATCCCCGTAAACATCCCCCTTCACAACACGGTCCAGATCCGCCGCCATTTTCGCCGATACATCCTTCATAATGTCCGCTAATCCTCAAAATCCTGAGGCAAAAACTGCGGATCAGGAACCGTCCCGCTCATCCGAAGCACCGCCAGGTCGTTCTCGTCAGCCTGGCCGTTAATAAACTGCTGAACGATCTCACGCGGATGACTGCGAATATAATCCGCGTCCCCGTCAGCGATTATCTTACCGTTATGAAGCATTATTATCCTGTCGGCGATCTTATACGCACTGGTCATATCGTGCGTCACCACAACACTCGTCACCCCAAGTTCCCGTTGCAGCTTCAGTATCAGCTCGTTTATTATATCCGCCCGTATCGGATCGAGCCCCGTCGTCGGCTCATCGTACAAAATCACCTCCGGATTAAGCGCGATCGCCCGCGCAAGCGCAACTCGCTTGCGCTGACCGCCCGAGAGCTTCGCAGGATAATAATTCTGAAACCCGTCCAGCCCCACCATCGAAAGCTTGTTCTTGACAAGATCATCGAGCCTGCCATAGTCTCTCACCTTCCTGTGCTGCGTGATCGGAAAAATAATATTCTCCGCCACACTCATACTGTCGAACAGCGCGCCGGCCTGAAAAAGAAACCCGTACTGTGTCCGAACCCTGCTTAGCTCATGCTCCGAGATATTATCGATCCGCTTATTCTTGAAATAAACCTCCCCCTCCGTCGGCCGCAATAGTACTATCAAATGCTTGACAAGAACCGTCTTACCGCACCCGCTCGGCCCGATTATAACCGTCGTCTTGCTCTTCTCCACGCTAAGCGATATATTGTCAAGCACGGTCGTCTTGCCGAACTGCTTGCTAAGATTCTTCAACTCGATAACGCACTCGCCGTTACCGCCTCCCCCGGCCTGCGCCTGCTGCTGTTTTTTAATTTCCACTTCAGCCATAATCTTTCCGCCCGGTCATATAACGATCTTCAAAGGCCAGAACGTATTGTAAATCGCATTCGACACCACTCCAAGCGCAAAATTGATCGCCAGTATCGATATAAAGCTCGCCACAAACGCCTCCGTGCACGCCTGCCCGACCCCGTGAGCGCCTTCCTTGCACGTAAAACCTTTATAACAACTGATGACTGCTATCGCGCCCCCGAAGAAAAACCCCTTCAGCACCCCGATACAAACATCCCAAAACTCCACACCGAACGCGCTGAAACTCCAGTACGCCGAGCTGTTTATCTTCAATTGAAGAACACTGACAAAATATCCGCCGAGTATCCCCAGCAGATCCGCGTAAATTATCAAAACAGGCGTCAAAAGCAGACACGCCAGCACCCGCGGCACCACAATATACCGAACCGGGTCAGTACCCATACTCCGCACAGCGTCTATCTGTTCGGTAACTTTCATCGTCCCTAATTCCGCCGTAAGCGCCCCGCCTATCCGCCCCGCCAGCATAACCGCCGCCAATACAGGCCCGAGCTCCTTGACCACCGAAACATTAATTAACACCCCAAGCCGCTCCTCCAGCCCCATCCCCGCCAACTGCCCGTAAGCCTGAACCGCCAGCGTCATACCCACAAAAGCCCCCGTTATCATTATCACCGGCATACTCCGCACACCGATAATATTCATCTGGTTCCATATCAGCGGATACGTCCTGAGCCGAAAACAGCTTCTAAAAGAAGAAAAAGCCGTATCAGCCACAAACCTCGCGAACCGACCGGCATTATTAACAGACTCTATCGTCTTAGCCCCAAGTTCTGCTATCATTTTCTCTTCTCTCCCAATCCTTTCCCGCTCATCATGAACCAAACAACTATCAGCCTCAATCAACGCAATACAATATACGCACGACGCAATACGAATTACAACACCGCTAATCTTATCGAAATTACCCCCAACGGTCAAAAACTTTATTACCCCCCACAGTTTACATCTGTTTTGATAACCCCCGCACCCGTTTTTCCCAACCCCCGCACGTTTTTTCCAACCTCCGCACCCGTTTTTCCCAAGCCCCGCACGTAAGTAAGGGGGTAACCCCCCCCAACACGGCAATCTCAATCTTTCCCACTGTT
>CAYNKU010000140.1:0-6347 GCA_964397865.1 uncultured Pirellulales bacterium
AGTCAGTCCAGAAATCAGGGGAGCAGGACGGGTTTGCAAAAGTGGTGTATGGTAGACCGTGCATGTCAATAGGTAGAACTAAATCCTTCTCAAAGACCTTTGCCCTTGTTTACTGAAGTTCGAATCCTGGTTCCCCAGCCAATCAAGAAGCTTTCCGAACTTCTATTTGAGAAGAAACAACTTCTGCCGGCGCTTCAGGAGTTGCTATGTTCGATATCTACTGCTCATAACCATTAGGCAAATGTTCCATCAGATGTCAGAGCTGGATAAGTCCCTGAAGTTATGATGTCTATTGGCCATCAGTCTAAGCATCCTCGCATTTCCCTTGATATGTGTTCTAGTCTGCTTCTGATTCCGTTTTACAGTCTTTCCTATGATTGCCCAGTAGACCCTGTTTCTGACCTATGGCAATGGCGAGCTCACACAGGTTACGCAATCTCTGCCTGATTAGAAGCGATTCTTCTACCGGAATGTCCTGTTTTGTCGTCAAGACTATCCTCCGTCTGGCCTTGGAGTTTTCGGTCCGTTCATCCATCTTCTCTTCCATAATCGTTTTCAGAGATACTAACACAAGCCAAGGAGAAGACGAAAAGGACTGACTCGCACGTGGGTTCGAGTCCCCCCAAGGTCCACCATAATTTGAAGCTAAAATTAGTCCCGATGATATAAAAGTCATCGGGACTTTTTGTTAAATGGCACTAATTTAATCCGCATCTTGTTCAACTGCTTCCCCTGGCAATTGTAACTGAGGAATACTTTCCAACTGGAATAATTCACCTTTAGAGACAGCGTTGATTTGAGTAGCCATATTAATCATATTCGTCCAGACACTTTCAAGATGAAGTTGTCGTTTCTTTAAATTCTTGTACATTGCTCGTTTCTCTCTATTAAGGTCATTCTCCATATCGACAAATGTTTGAAAAACAGAAATAAGGTTTTGCTCAAATTGTCGACTACCAAGATAACTGTATAATAGGTCAGCCTTTCTACCACTGTCTTCATTACGATTCTTTAAATCGGAAGCCTGAATTAACATTTCTCGTAGGACTTCAGCTAACGGACGGATTATTTTATCAGAACATACCCAAACGCCATCTATTATGGTAAAAAGCCCTGCACAATCTTTAGGTGGATTAGTGCTTACAATTACTGGAATATCAGCTTCATGTAATATACAGTCCTCTTTTACCTTTTTTAACCAACCTGGAGACCAATTTTGGGCTCTCTTGGCCTCCCAAATAATATTGCCGCAAACTTGTCCTGATTGTGTACGAACGCATTGTAAAACGTCAGCGCCACGCGCACCTTTAGCAATTTCTTTAATGTCGTCATATCGAAATGCCTCAACTAATACACTTTCTACTTCCTGTTCAAGAACTTCACCCTGCGCTTGTTGTGAAGCTCGTTCCAATTTTCGAGTTAAATCTTCGTTAGATTTTTTAGCATCTTCTAATTGTTTCCGATAATCAGCTTCTCTTAATTTGAACTTATCATATTCATCTTGAGCAGCTTTTTCAGCAATGCCTTTCTTAGCCTCTCTAAGCTCCGTTTCTTTTTGGAGCTCAAAAATTTCTTTATCTTCTTCAAGCTTCTTCTGCTCTTTAAGAAGTTTAAGCTCTTTCGCTCTAGATTCTTTTAATTTAGTTCCTTGTTCATTCAATGTGTCTTGAAGCTCTTTCCTTTCTTGATCAAATTCTTTCTTTAACTTTGTCTCTGCGTCTTCCTTAATTTTTTTAATACGTTTTTCATTTTCTTCTGTGAGTTGCTTTTCTAATGTCTCAGAACGCTCCTGGAATATTTGTTCATACTCTTGCTCATATTTGCTGATAGTCTGCCGTGTGATACCAAGTTCTATAGGAAACTTATGTTCGCATTCAGGGCAAACCACAATATCATCAGTCTTTAAAATAATATTGTTACTCATAAATATTCCTCCAGTTACTTTTATGTAAATAGTATGAGCATCATATAAGAATAACTCTATGTGGTCAAGACATTATGCTAGCTAGTATACAAAGTCCGATTTTAGGAATATGGCTAATGAAGGCTTCCAGCTAAAAATCTCGGATTATGAATCCCGAACCATCGGAGCCGGTGGGGGGGAATAGTCCAAAATTTATACTTGTATATGCATTAACGCCCACTATTCCGTTCGAAAGGTATAACTTTCGAAAAGGCTTCAAGTGTAATCTGTTATAATCATGGTCAAGGAAGTTACAGAGTACTTACGTAAGGAGTCAGCTATGAGCTTGAATGATATCATCAAACTTGTTGTCAGTATCCTTGCCTGCTTTGCCGCCGCAGGCATCGGAAGCCTTTTCACCTTTAAAGCTATACCAAACTGGTACGCTGGACTGAAGAAGCCACCTTACACGCCACCCAATTGGGCATTCGGGCCAGTTTGGACCACCCTATATATATTAATGGGTATCTCGGTCTTTCTTGTGTGGCAAAAGGGATTAGCCTCCAACGGTGCATTGCTTGCCTTCATCCTGTTCTGGATACAGCTCACGGTCAATGCTGTCTGGTCAATCATCTTCTTTGGAATGAAGTCCAAGGGCAGAGGAGTCATAACAATTATTATGCTGTGGCTCCTTATTATGGCAACGATGATTGCCTCTTTCCGGGTTTCGGACTGGGCAGGAGCGCTTCTTGTTCCCTACATCGTGTGGGTTAGCATTGCTTCATACCTGAACATTGGAGTCTGGCTGCTGAACAAGCCTGCCAAATAAGGTACAGTCACTTAGCTATACCTTAAAATATGGCTCATTCTTCTCCGGGACTTTTTGCAGGACCTAGATTCGCAATAGGTTCGAATCTCCCCGGCAAAAGCTGAGGTATCAATAGGTAGAACTGGGAAGGACTTCAACTTCACCTTCGCTCTCAGTATATAGCGATACATCGCGAGAAAGGTTCGAGTCCAGTAAGGTGGGCCTTGGGGGACAGTTCCCGAACTCCTGTTTGAGAAGAAAGGGTTAATTCCGGCTCTTCAACAAATGCTAGTTGCAGGTTCCAGCCCAATAGAGTAACGTTTTGCCATAGTTCCGGCCCAGCAGAGTGGGCTTAACAATCGTTATAATCATCCCTAGTCAAATAAATAATCCCACTCGTTTTAGGCCTCGTGTACAGTACTACTTAATTCTCTTTTTCATGTAAGTCCTGATGGGCTTAGTTTATGTTGAATAATAACTTCCTTTAAGGTTGAAATGTATCAATCGAAATAGCTCGCTGCCACCACTGCATAAAAGGTGGCTTATTTGGGGTCAGTGAAATTTCTGAATATTGCCCTCTTAGCAAGCTATTAAGTGGAGGAACATTATAACAGTGATTCTTACTTATTATAAAGCGGTCATGACTAAATCCCTTTAGTATTTTCCACTCGGCATTAATTCCCTTATTATTTAACTCCTCCCTAAATCTTGAAAAATCCCTTTTTGCTCTAAGGTCAACATTGTCAGGACCAGACAGGATTTTTACATCTTTCACTAAAGATGGGTCTAGACTATATATCAATTCTTCGAGTCCCCTGGAAGGGAAGTGGGGATCAACCCACCATAAGTATTCTTCGCTTCCTCTTAACAACTGCCTGAGTTTTAACACATTAGAATATGGTTCTTCTGGTCTTACCACCTCCACTTCAGGGCTTGATAATTTCTCCTCAGACATTTTTGTTTCAACAATTTCTTTCTTTCCTTCTTTTGAGCGAACAGGGGGAGTTAAATTAAACAATCCAAATAACTCTTCTTCGGAGAGAACACGCTCCAATCGAACATCGGCTAATTCGTCGACAACCTCTTGGAAAAGCATTTTTTTCTGCTCTAATAGCTTTTCTATTCTTTCCTCTATAGTATTACTGCAAATAAGTCTAGTGACAAATACTGTTTGTAGTTGACCTATGCGATGCGTACGGTCTTCAGCTTGCCTTTCAATAGCAGGGTTCCACCAGCGGTCATAATGGAGAACATAATTAGCTCGAGTTAAATTTAGTCCGATACCGCCAGCTTTTAGTGATAGAAGAAGGATTTTATTATCATCTCTTGATTGAAACTGTTCCTGTATCTGGTCACGCTTAGTCGTCGACAATTGTCCTGTGTACAATAATGGATTATATTTCTTCAGGTGTCCCTCGATTTGTTCCAAGGTCTTAACATATTGTGAAAAAAGAATTGCCTTTTGATTATCACTACACGCTTCTTCTAAATAATCCTCCAATAAGTATTCTATTTTTATACTTTCGCCACTATTCGGGTCGAAATTACAAATTTGTTTCAGTTCCTGTATTAAAGCAAGCACGTTTGTTAAAGAAATGTTTTCCGTTTGTTTCAACCGAATAACACCTTCGTTTTCACGCATTTCATAGGTGCCTCGTTGTTTATCGGTAAGTTCCAAGTATTTTGTGTCGATGATTTTATCAGGTAATTCAGGAAGAGCCTCATCTTTTCGACGCCTTAATATAAATGGCCTAATCCTTTCACGCACAGCTCTTGAGGATAAATAATTAAGGTCATTCGTTTGAAATAGACCTGGTTTAATAAAACCAAACACACTCATAATATCTTCTAATTTGTTCTCCAACGGTGTGCCAGACAGTCCCCATCGTCGACGTGTTGGGATTTTTAAAATTGAACGATGAGTAGCGGTGTTTGAATTTTTTGCTCTTTGCACTTCGTCTGCTACAACTAAATCAAATGTTCGCCCCTGGATAGCATCGATGTCTTGACGAAGAGTATCATAAGTAACAACCATAACATGGCATTTCCCAGTAAATGCATGCCATTGAATGCGTCTGTTTCTTGCTTCTCCATGTATTCGAACAGCAACTAACTCAGGTGCCCATTTTTCGAGTTCTCGTAACCAGTTCGTTAGTACACTTTTGGGGCAAATTACTAATGCTTGTAACGCCATTGAGCGTCGAATCAAAGCACGAAAGGCAGTAATTGCTTGCACCGTTTTTCCAAGTCCCATATCATCGGCTAAAAGAGCATTGTCATTTTCAAATAACCACTGTACACCGGCACGTTGAAATGGGTAGAGTTCGGCTGGAAATAGTAACTCAGCAACGAATTCAGTTGGGGCAGGCGGCATAAGTACTGGTAATAGCAGCTCAAATATGTCTAAGCCTTTTGGTTCTCTTAATCCGGTCCTCTGAGGTAAATGCATTGGTTGTACCTTGGTTTTTGAGCTTACATTTCCTCTGTGAATGACCTTCTCTTCCTTTTTTACATAAATTGTCCCATTGACTACTGGTTGTTTGAAAGGATCTAGTAGATCTATTATTTCAAATTTGATAGAGATGATATCCGTATCAATTGATGAAATATCGGGTTTATCAATAATTATTGGTAAGTTAGTATATGATGGTGTAAATACACAAAGGTCTCGTGATACCTTAGGATGTTCTAGTGGAGGTATAGAGATATTCATGGTCTCTACTGAAGGCCATGTAAATTCTATTTGTGGAAGCTCAACGATTTCAGGAGATGAGAAAGGGAAACGTTGACGAACTAAATCTAATAGTCCCATTTTAATATCTACTTATAGCGAGGATCTTCTTTTGCCAGTAGTACTAGTGCAGAATGGATTCTTTCAAACGCTTCCACCAAATCAAATTGTTCAGCACATTGATGTAGGAATTCTAAAGACTCTTTTTCATTCGCATCATCGATAAATCGGCCTTCATATACAACTGGCTTGAACGTCGAAACAGTCGGCTTAATAGTACCTCGGGATGCCTTCTTTGATTCATCTTCGACTTTTATCGATTCACCTGCATGCCACACCGCAATCATATTGATGTTAACCTGGTTCGAGATATCCAATAATTGGCTCTCTGGCACTAATATTAATCTTGTTTTTCTTGCAGCTTGTTGAATTAGAGTCTTCCCACATAGTTCAACACCGATGTAATTCTCCAATTGATTACCATAGAGAGTCTTCTGTACTAACGAAGGTCGAATCGGTGTACTTGCCTTAAACTCTAAGGGGAAGCCACGATTGTCTGTTACCATTAAAGCTGCTACATATCCATCTTCGGAAGATGTCCTCTCCACTACTAAAAAACCTACTATTGGTATTCCTGCTGACTTTTTATCTTCCATGGTAACACCTCCGGTGAGTCTACATAACGCTTGTACATAATGTAGTTCTACGACGGTATATTGTCAAATAGACTCAACAGAGTGACGTGTGACTCTCAGCTACAAGTACATGAAGTTCTCTGTTCGCTCTAAAAGGGTTATCTGTTGTTGACACTCTACCACGGGTGTATAATTACCATAATCGAAAGGACTTAATTTTAAGCGTGTTAGAGAAAAAGCAGTCATGTCCATAGATAGATTTAACGAGAA
>CAYNKU010000141.1:0-6290 GCA_964397865.1 uncultured Pirellulales bacterium
GCTTCGTCAAAGGTTCTGGCATAAGTGTTAAATGTCAATCGGGGGTCTGAATGTCTTGCCAATTTCTGAACAACCTTTGGGGGGGTATCGCTGTTTGCAAGGAAAGAAATATAGGAATTTCTTAACGAGTGAAAACATATCTCATTGCCGTCTTTGTCTATCGGGTCGATGTTTGCTGCCGCTAAATCCGCCCTGATAAGCTCTGCTGTGTTAATCCACCTGCTAAACGATACAAAGACCCTATCAGACAGCTTTGGCCTTGTAGCGGCTTTTAAGGCCGTTAAAAGACTTACTACGAATGGCGGTATAGGTTGCTTTGCCTCTTTGTCGTTTTTGGCTGTAGAAGCCTTTACTCGTACATAGGAATTATCCGCTGACAGGTTTATGTCATCCCAAGCAAGGTTCAATAACTCTTTTCGTCTTAGCCCTGTAGTCCCTGCCAAAACATAAAGAACTGTCCGCTCCTGCCCTGTAGTTCTACCGATAAGGACGTTCTTTTCAAACGTGGTCTTGATTAAGTGAACAAATTGCTCAGGATTTAATACGCCTTTTGGTTCGGAATCTCTATCGGGTTTTCCCAGCTTTGCAATCGGGTTACGGATAATCCGCTGGTCTGCTTCTGCCCAGTTCAGGAATGTCTTAATCGCATCGAGATAATGGCCTCTGCTGGTCTTGCTGTAGCCGTCCTTTTGGAGCTTGCCTGAATAAATCTCGACCGCTGATTTTGTGATGTCCCTGAAATAGTAAAACCTGCAATCAGAAACAATCTTTTCAAGCCTGTTTCGGGTGCGGACAACAGAATCCTTTGCTATTCCTTTGGCTTCGAGGATTTTAATGTAATCGCTTATATGCTCTTGCAACGGTTTGGTTATTTCGCTTCGCTGTCCATCAATTAAGCCCCAGAATACAAACTTTTTTAACAAATTCTCTGGCAGGGTTTCGATCCACTGGTTCAGCCTTGAATCCGGTTCAAGGCCGGAAAGCCTGCAATTGACAAGGGATTCGATATTCCGCCCGAAAGCCTCACTTAGCCGCTTATCGGCAAAGGCCGGTATCTTATGCCTAAGCTGGTTATGGTCTGAAAAATCAAGATACCACTTAGCGGTCTTTCGCTTTTCGCCGTCCCTGTCCGTATAGTTTGGTTTATAAATTCTCATTTTTTAGCCCTCGATTTTTTAGCGGTTTTCTTTTTGGCGATAGTCAGCCCAAAGTATTCGAGCAGTTTATCAGCGGTTTCGACCTTACAGCTTCCGCCCTGCATAATGCGGCAAAGCACAGCTTGTTCTATACCCGTTTCCTTGCTGATTCGATACCTGCTTTTGCCGCAAGTTCTGATATATTTTCGCATTTCCTCAATTAGCATAATCAAATTATAACTCATACTTATCTTTCGTCAAGTAATATTTTCAAAATTATTTTATTTTTTTTACCCATCAACTGCTCAAAATTCATTTTCCCTAACCGCCTGTACTCCTGTTCCTGATTTAGTTGTAAATATTCTTTGCCGTTGCGTGTCACTCTTAGGCTAATACTGCGTTTGAAGGGAGAAATTTTTGCGTATTCGCTTTCTATATCAGGTGTCCGATCCGTTGGTCTCAATTCAATAATAAGTTCACACTTCAAGACCGAAGCGATTTTACCCAGGGTCTTTACCGTATGCCCGCAATAATCCGGCTGTTCGAGCCTGCTGACCGCTGAGGGTTTTACCCCCAGCAAACAGGCAAGCTGCGCCTGGCTTAATCCGGTCTTAAATCGTAGTTTTTTTATCTGAGTCGATATGTTAGTATCCATAACTTGCCTTTCACATTTTTGTTATATCGCCGGTACTGTTCCTACTATAGCTTAATTTTGTTATATCCTACTACCGGTATTTCCATAACACAATTTTGTTATAGAAGTCTGCCAGTTCCTTAGAGAGCTTAGAGAACTTAGAGAGCTTAGAGATTCTTCTCAGGGGGAAATCCTATAATTCTTCTAATTCTCTGATCTCTTCTAATATCTCTCATCTCTCTGACCTCTCTAAGTATCAATACCATTTAACTGGCGGTGATCCGGTATAATAATACCGTGTCGCCCTTCTCTGGTTACCGTTCTTTGCAACTGCTAATATTCCCTTGCGTACAAAAACCTTCAAAGTAAGCCTTGCCCTTTTTTGTCCGGTAATCCTGTCCAGGCTCATAACTTCAGCCGCATCATATTGGCTCAAAAAAAACATCTCGCCCTCACCAACACATTGCTGTAGCTCAAAACACGTTAAAGCCAATAGCTTTTCCGGCCTGCCGCCATAACCCTCAAGTTCCGGGATAGTGTCGTCATAACGCATTTTTGCGTTTTTTGTTGCCGCTGCAAGCTGACCACCCACTGGATACTTAATTTTATCCCACAATTCCTCAGCCTGAACCTCGATGTCTTCAAGCGCGAGCTTATGGCCGGTTTCATCTACAAGTTTTTCACGCCATTTTTTATACCACTGCCTGATATAGAGCATCGCACTGTCAACACTGAAAATTTCCTGTTTTAAGCACTGGCAGAACTTAAACAATCCTTCGTTCCCGCACCTGCCTGCGGTGCTGAACATCCTGCCTGCATTTTCAGGATCACAAAGGTTTATTATTTCTTTGAGTTTTTCCGCTGGGAGTCGCGTTTTTGTAATTTTAGCCATTTATCTTACCCCTCGGATATCAATTTGCCTTTTAGCAGATTGCGCTATTTCTGCGCCTAAACTAAGCCCCTCAAGGGCCTGTTTAGAGCTGATTTTAGTGCCAATCGTCTTTATCTGCCTTTTATAAGGCCGGTAGGGATAAAGAGGACAGCTCAGGTCCGTACACTCGCGCACCTCCTCTTTTTCCCAGCAGACGCATTCCAGGCAAAACGCCTTTGTCGCTGCTTTCAGGCTCCTGCCCCGCATAGCCTTGTCATAGTTCTTTTTGTGAATTTTCGGTATCTGCGATTGCCGCTGTGATATTTGCTCCTGTTGCGAATTGCTCATTATCGAATCCCTTCAAACTGATAAATTTTTCGTAGTGTCGATTCAAAATCCTGCCAGCAAATTTGCCGTTCAATTCGACTAAGCGGTCTTTGCAGATAGAGCAGGAAATTACCGATTTCCAATTTAAGGCTTGACAGCGGGACAGCTTTGAGATATGGTCTATATTGTCGTTTGGTTTTTTCGGCTGTCTGTTGCAAGCAGGCAGCCTCTTTTTTGGGTGTTTTCGTTGGAGTTTTCATAATCCGTTTTCCTTTTTCATAAATTGCCATTGTTTTCTGTGCGGAAGCCCCGCTTGTATCCAGTTTTCAAGTTCATCCCTCCGATATAGAACCTTGCGGCACAAACCTACCGGAAGCGGCGCAAATTTGCCCGAAGCCCTCAAATTGTAGAAAGTAGGCCTTGCGATATTTAAAATTTGGCAGGTTTGCTCGATATTCAACAGAGCAGGCTCGACTTGCAGCGGTTCGGGGGTTTGTCTACTGCTCATTGGTGTCCCCTTGCTGTTGTGCTTTATGATATTTGACAGTTACCCCCAATCGTTCAAGTTCTTGCTTTGCCTTCGCTGCTAATTCAAAATCGCTGTATTGTTTGGCTCGTTCCAATACAGCAAACCAAGCAACAGGACTATTTTGAAAATTGAGAGTCTTGTTTAATTGCTGGTTTTGCATAGCCATATTTCTCGTTCAAAAGTTTTATAATGGCTATGTGTCGGGTAGGTGTCGGCTTTAAGAGTTGATAAAAGTTTGAAATTACAGCAGTTACAATTCTTAGGTGTCGGCTAAAGTGTTGGCTTAGTCTTTTTAGTCCCAAGCTTCCATATTACCGGTTTCACCACTTTTGCTACCTTTTGGTAAGTCCTTTTGACCTTGCTTCAAAGCCTCTTTAGCTTTCTTAAACTTTGGCCAGTCGTATAGTGTAGTGCGGTTAACACCTATAGTTTTCGCAATTTTCGTATCAGGCCAGTCGGGATGTTCTACAAGCATAGCAAGAGCCTTAGCTTCTCCTGTGAGTACGTCCTTATTTTTTGTATCCCCCGCATTGCCGCTGGCTGTTTCGTAAAGTTCTGACACGGCAATACTTGGCGGTTGCGCCTTAGGCTTTATCATCCGTTCTAACATCCGAAAACAACTGAGATACTTTTGCTCTGCGCTGCTGTCTTGGCCGTCCTCGAATAACCGTTTTCCGGGCCAGCGGCACATAGCAAGAATTTCTCCGGATACTTTCTCCTCGATGTCTATTCGTAATTCCTGCAACTTGTCGCGGATAATTTGCAAAGGTACAGAGCCTTCCTTAAAATAAATCCTATCGACTTCGGCCTTATTGGGGATATGCTCTAATTCTCCTGCTATTCTTTGCCTCAAAAGGTCATCTCGATAGCAAACTCCGTTTTTCCCAAACTCCTGTTGATTCCACATAACGAGGCGGATATGCTCCGGCCAGCTACCTTCTTCTTCGAGCCTCAGTTTTTTAACTGTGCTGATGCCCAAAATCCTCAGTTCCTTACGGTCCATATAAAACTTTGTCTTTGCAACCTGACACCTAAGGCCACGAAAATAAAGTCTTGTAATTTGCTTAAGATTTTGGAGAGTTTCTTCTGTAGTCATTGTCTTTCATTAAAAAAGCCAAACAGGTGCGGTCGGGCTTTTGCCTTGCCCTGCGGAGATCGCTCTACCGCAAACACCCATCTGGCTAATAATCTATTCAATCGGCAAAATGCGACCGCCCTAAATCTGCCAAATAACGGCTAATCTGTCAAGCGGTTATCCCAATAAAAAGTGTATTTATACCTAATTACTAAGGCTACCCATAGTAATTGACGCCATTTTATGAGCTTTTTCAGCCGGTTTTTAAACAAATGTAAGCGCATAGTACAGTACGCGCGTAGAAACTTTCAAAAACACTTGCCTTTTCCCCCATCAGATACCCGGTACCGGCACCAACGGGTATTATCATTATTCGGCTAAATGAATATTTGGATAACTTATCAGGTAAACGTCGGGTTGGCGCTGTAACCACCCACAATCACCCCATTGCTACCACCAGGACCCCCTTGGTTAGTGTATACAGTACAATGGCTGTCTCAGGCACGAATTTCACCTCAACGGCTCAAGTGACCTTATTGGCAATACTCGTGTTTTCCCTTGACTTTTAGCTTAATAGGCGTATAATTATATCGTTTTTAGCAACACTGTACGGCAAAGGAGAGGAGAGAGGGCAATTCCTGTATCTTCCGGCTGTACATATCTTAGGGCGGTGATTCTATAACTTTTTGAGGAGGACTGAGAAATGAAAAGGCTGATTACAATCTGTACGGTGGTTGTGCTGCTTGGCGCAGCGCAGGTGGAGGCAACCTGGACGTCGTTCGATATGCCGGGGGCGGTATATACACAGGTATGGGGCATTGACGGCGACAACGTTGTCGGATACTACTCCGACGGCTCCAAGGGCTATGGCTTTCTGTATGACGGGACAACGTGGACGACACTCGATTGGCCGGGGTCAACATTTACAATCGCAAATGACATCGACGGGGACAACGTTGTCGGATACTACGAAGACAGCTTCGGGTACCACGGCTTTCTCTATGTCATCCCCGAACCGGCCACGCTTTTAATCCTTGGCCTCGGTGTATTTGTACTTAGAAGGAAAACCAACTGTCTGGCGTGACCTTGTAGAAGTGTTTTAAAACTTCATTAGGTACTTTGGGTCGTTATTTACTCTTTTGGTTGGCTTACGACGCTCTCAGGCGATCCTGAAGGCTTTTAAGGGGTGATTGTGGTTTAACTGTCTGCTCATAAGCTGCTTTGACCAAAATCAAGGCGCATCATAGGAACTGTTCCGGGGATAGACCCCTCAAATAAACTATTTATAAAAAACGTAATTTCCGAATCACCAAAATCGCCGTTTTTAGCCCAAAAACAAGGCGCATCCTACAACCAGTTGTAGGATAGACCCCGATCCTGAGCCAAAAACGCAGATATTTAACGACAGAATAACTCTGGTTATTTGAAATTTGGTATGGCGCCTGACGAGGTAAGTATATGGAGTCCCGCCTGAATGGGGTGGGGGGTGTGGTAAAGATTCTGGGGGATAGCAGGAGTCCCACTTTTTTATTTTTCTCTGACTATATCGAGTACAGCTTTTTTGGCCTGCTTTGAAAGCTCCGGCCAAGAGGTTATGATCTGCTCTAAATCAGGGTATTTTTGCAGTAAAATGTCCAAGCTGGTGTCCAAGACAGGATTTGTGTTGGGTGCTCGCTTAAGATAGTGTGCATCCATGTCTCATTACATATCCCCAGAAC
>CAYNKU010000142.1:0-4623 GCA_964397865.1 uncultured Pirellulales bacterium
GATCTTATCAGGGAGATCGCGCCTATAGTCGATGGCGGCGGAGGCGGCAGGCCGCAAATGGCCCAGGCTGGCGGCAAAAACCCCGAAAAAATAGACGACGCCCTCACCAAAGCCGCTGAAATCATAAAGAAAAAACTCACCGACAGTTGATTGCTTTTAGCGGCTTGGGTAGATGATAGAGAAATGAAGAGGTGACGGGAGAAGAGTTGGTCTTATTCCGGGTTTATTTCGATGAAAAAGGTTAAACTGTTACTGTTTTTAATTATCCTTAGTCCTGTATTTCAATACTGCGCAACCGGGGCAAAGCAGCCAAACAGCAACAGGGTGGAATTTAGTTTATACTACGAATTCAAAGTTACCGGTAAGACCTCAAAAATAAAATTCATTATGGTCATTCCTAAAACAATCCCGGGTAAACAGAGGATAGCTTTGAAATATTCCCATGAGCCGGCTAGGGTTTTCGAAGAAAATGGTATTCGCTATGCCGAGTTTATTTTTCCCAATCCCCAAAAGTCGTTTACACTTGAAATAAAAGGAAAGGCTACTTTGTATAGATATGACCTTTCAAGGGCCAGGCAATTGGATAAAAGGAAATTATCGAAAGGCCCTAATTTCGAAGATTTTCTTAAACACGAAAAACACTTTGAAAAAGACGATCCGCTTATAGCGGCGGTCGCGCGAAAGTTCACAGGTAAGTCCGACGTTTATGTGGTTAGAAGGATATATGATTTTGTGATCAGTCATATGGAATACGCAAGTTACGGTGAAGTCACGATTGGTGCCGTCGAAGCGTTAAAGCAGAAAAAGGGGGATTGTACGGAATACTCCGATCTTTTTGTAACATTATGCAGGGCAAAAGGAATACCGGCCCGTACTGTATCTGGTTATACCGTGCGTTATGATGACAAGACGCCCAAACATAATTGGGCTGAAGTGTACTTAAAAGAATACGGCTGGGTTCCTTTCGAGCCGACCTGGGCTGACGAACAGAACTCCAATGCCCATACAGAAGCGTTTGACCAGATGAAAGCTAAGTACATTTATTTTTCCAATATTCGTAATGACAAACTAATAGGTAAGCATAGTTATTCGGCATGGTGGTGGGAAGGCGACAAGATCGAGGTAGAACGTCGGATTGAGTTTAAGCGTTCCAGATAGTGTTTGCTCCGGCAGGTTCGGGGTATTAGTCCGGTTGGCGGATTTTTATGCTCTTTGCGTGCGCATCGAGCCCCTCGGTTTGCGCAAGGCGAACGATATGGTCGGCGCTTTCGGCAAGCTTCTCTCTGTTGTATTCGATGACACTGGTTGACTTGACGAAATCGTTGGAACTTAGGGGGCTGAAGAATTTCGCGGTTGTGCCGGTCGGCAGGGTGTGGCTTGGTCCGGCCCAGTAGTCGCCGACGGCAACAGGGGTGTAGTCACCGATAAAAATAGCTCCGGCGTTCTGGATTTTTTCCGCGACTTTTCGACTGTCGGGCCCGCATTGAATTTCAAGGTGCTCGGTGGCGAAATCATTGGCCTCTCTGATCGCTTCATCAAGATCGCTGAAGACGGCGATCGCGCCGAACTTGACAAGACAGTCGGTGGTTTCCTTTTCGCGGTCGAGGCCGGAGAGTTGTTCTTTCAACTGCCCGAGCACATTTTGCGCGAGAATTTCCGAATTAGTGAAAACGATCGCCGAGCCGGGGGCGTGTTCGGCCTGGCTGAGCATATCAGCGGCGACCCACGCGGGGTTCGCGTTATCATCGGCAATTATTAGCACTTCACTTGGTCCGGCGATCGAATCGATATCGACCTGCCCGAACACCTCTTTTTTGGCGAGTTGCACCCACTTGTTACCGGGGCCGACGATCTTATCGACTTTAGCGATAGTTTCCGTTCCGTAGGCCAGCGCCGCAACCGCCTGCGCGCCCCCGAGGCGATAAACTTCGGTGATACCAAGCTCGAAACAAACCGCCAGTATGACCGGATGAATAGAACCCTGGTATCTTGGCGGCGAAACAACAGCAATTTCCTTGACACCCGCGACTTGGGCGGGTACGGCGGTCATTATTACCGTCGAAGGAAGCGGCGCCGAAGCACCGGGCACACAAATACCAACTCTTTTGAGCGGCAGTAATTTAAGACCCGGGTGGTTGACTTTATCAGCGAAGAAAATTTCAGCCTGGTATTTTTTTACGTTTGCGATCGCCTGGCGAAGCGATGCGAGCAGGTCAGGATCGATTTGCTCATGGGCCTTTTGCAACTCCTCGGGGGTTACTAAGAACTCCTCGGGCGCGAGCTTTACAGCATCGAATTTCTCGGTCAATTCCGCAACGGCCTTATCGCCGCCCGCCTCGACTCCGGAGACGATTTTCCTCAACTCCTCCATCGAGTGATCGCCGGCATCGAAGGCGGCGGCTTTTATGATCGTCTTGCGGAGATTGTTTAACTGGCTCTCGAAGTATTGAGACGCCGATGATATTATTATCCCATCGATCGGATGCATCGTTAGCTCCTTTATCTCGCGAAATTCCCGTGACTATAGACCCTCGCGGCTCGCTGGAGTAAAAGGAATTGGCGGCCCTTATACTGTGTGAGCACCCCGGCCACCTTGAAGCGCAGCTTTTCACCCGAGCCGGCGAGCTTGTTCTGAGCGATTTCGAGACCGCGACACGGCAGCAGTTCGAGAGAGCGCCGCTGGGTGTTTCGCCCGAGCGCATCGAATGTAAAAATACTCCTGCCGTCATTTAAGGTAGTTATAAAGCCGGTCCTGTCGGCGAGTATAGTATCTTGCGCCAGGTCTTTTTCCACTTCGCCGACAGTCTCCGGGCGGGCGGTCTGCCTGGTTCTCCGCCGACGCAGTATGTGCTCCGGTATTTCGATAGCGTCGTTGGGATCATTGATCGCCGGCGCCTGTTTTACAGGGGCGGGTTTTTCCTGTATTTGATCGGCGGGGCGATGCTGCGTTTTTTGCAGGGGCAGAAAGTATGTCGCAAAAATAAAATTTTCACCTCGATATCCCGTAACAGTCGCCCACAGCCGGTATGAAGCGCCGGCAGTATTATTTGCGTCAGCGAGAAGTTTTTCAAGCGTCGAGCACGGAAGAAGGCGAAAACTTTCACCGGCGCCGATAAAACAGCCGGGCTGATTTACGTCCTCGGCAAATTCGAAAAGCCATTGATCGCCGCGATCGCCCGCCCGAAGGACTCCTTCAGCCGCGGTTATGGCAAGACCGTCTCTAAGCACCCCGGCCTTTTTCGCATCATCCGTTAAGTCCGACCACCCGGCGCTTGCACAAAAGGCGATTAAAATAATTATCAGAAATCTTCTCTTCATATCCGAAATCCGCTCCGGAAAAATCCCGGAACGTCCCTTAGAGATTACCGGCTAAAAATTCGACGACATTTTCCGCTCCGTCAGCGAGCAATACACTTCCTGTGCTGTCAGCATCGTCGGTCGCGATCGAATCTATCAGCGGTTTCCAGAAATCCCCCACAATTATAATCGGTTTTTGGGCGCCAGGGAAGTTTTTGTTTTTTAATTCCCAGACCATCGCCAACTCCAGCAGCGTACCCGTTCCGCCGCCCAGAACGATATACCCCTGACCGAGCCGTATCAGCGTATTGAGCCGCTCTTGGAGCGAGTCGGTTACGATCTCACGCGTTACGAACTCGTTTGCCTTCGAGCGATTAAAGACCGAACATGTAACACCTATAACCTCTCCGCCCGCCGACGCCGCGCCTTTCGCCGACGCCGTCATTGTCCCCCCGTAACCGCCGTTGGCGATAGTATAGCCGGCTGCGGCAAGCATTCGCCCGCAATCGAAAGCGAGTTCGTAAAGCGGTTCGCCCGGTTTGGCCCGGCTGGTCCCGAAAATAGATACAATTTTACCGTTCATTTGCCTTGTTTTCGTGTATAGCTCAAAAGCCCGCCGCCAAGCAGTATTTGCCGGTCTCTTTCTGATAAGGCAAGGTTGCCGATGAATTCAAAGTCACTGGTTTTGTCAACGATTTTTATCTGCTCAGCGTTTTCGACCGCCTCGATGAGATTCTCGACTTCGATTCGATCACCGGCTTTGACTTTGTCATAGTCTTTCGTATCCGCGAACTCGATCGGCACAATGCAGAAGTTGATGAGATTGGCTTTGTGAATTCTTTCGATACTCTTTGCGATGACGGCTCGAACGCCTAAATACATCGGGCAAAGCGCCGCGTGTTCTCGCGATGAGCCCTGGCCGTAACTTTCGCCGGCGACGATAACACCGGCCGTGTCTTTTTCTTTCAGTTCGAGACACCGCTGGGCGAACGTGGGCTTATCGGCTTCGTTGAAGCAGTTGAAGACGACTTTGGAATATTCAGGCACATTCGAACGCAGCTTCAAAAATGCCCCCGCCGGCATAATATGATCGGTGGTAATCTTGTCGGCGCATTTAAGGACAACCTGTCCGCGGAGATTTGCAGCCAGCGGTTTCGGCTTTTCAGGTACTACGATAGTCGGCGCCCGCAAAACCTCTGCCATCCTGGCCTGCTCGGGCGATAAGGGCTTTTCTATCATGGAATCGTCGATATCGAACTTGCCGGGCAGAGCGATTTTCGGATAGGAAATCTCCAAATACTCAGCCAGATGCATCGGGTCGGTTAT
>CAYNKU010000142.1:4633-6206 GCA_964397865.1 uncultured Pirellulales bacterium
AGGAAACCAGCCGCACGCTGTTCGCCCAGTGGCTAAGCGCCGAAGCGACGGCGGTCTCGGGACTGACCAGGTATACCCGATCAGGCTTCGTGCCGCTCCTGCCGGCGAAATTCCTATTGAAAGTCCGCAGACTGATAGTACCGTCAGCCGGCGAGAAACCCTGGCCTATGCACGGCCCGCAGCCCGATTCGAGAACCCTTGCCCCCGCCGCAATAATAGTCGCCAGTGAACCGTTTTCAGCCAGGGCGTTAAGCACTCCCCTGCTGCCGGGAGCAATAGCGAACTCGACGCCGCTGTTTACTTTTCTGTTCTTCAGGGTCTCTGCGACCATCATCAAATCGCTGAAACTGGAATTGGTGCAGCTCCCAATGACAACCTGGGATATCTTTTCGCCGGCGATCTCAGCGACGGTCTTCACATTATCCGGCGAACTGGGACACGCCGCCATCGGCTCGAGCTCGTCTAAATCGATCTCTATTACGCGGTCGTATTCGGCGTCCCCATCCGCGGCAAGGGCCCGAAAATCTTCTTCCCGACCCTGGGCGGCGAGGAATTTTCTTGTCCGCTCATCGCTCGGGAAAATGCTGGTTGTTACCCCGAGCTCTGCGCCCATATTTGTTATGGTCGCCCTCTGGGGCACCGAGAGCGTTTCGACAGCCGCTCCGAAATACTCGACTGCCCACCCGACATTGCCTTTTGTGGTCAGAATACTCAAAAGTTTCAATATGATGTCCTTGGCGGCGACCCAGTCGTTCAGCCTGCCGGTTAATTTTACACCAGCCACCTTCGGACAGGTAAGATAAAAAGCTCCGCCGGCCATAGCGACAGCGACATCGAGACCGCCTGCGCCAATAGCCACCGAACCGATTCCGCCGGCCGTCGGAGTGTGCGAATCGCTTCCGAGCAGGGTCGCGCCGGGTTTCGCGAATCTTTCGAGATGTACCTGGTGGCATATGCCGTTGCCGGCGCGAGAATGCCAAACGCCCGATTTGGCTGCGACGGTTTGCAGGTACAGGTGGTCGTTGTGGTTTTCCGGACCGAACTGGCTCATATTGTGGTCGATATAACTCACCGAGAGCTGAGTTTTTACACGGCTCGCGCCCATCGATTCGTAAAGCAGAAATGCGGTAGTCCCCGTCGCGTCCTGGGTGAGCGTCTGGTCGATTTTTATTCCGACCGCTTCGCCCGAAACAAGCTCACCGCACACAAGATGATCATTTAGAATCTTGTAAACCAGCGTCTGTGCCAATTTTCTACTCCTTAAAATCAAGAGAGCGTAATTTAGCATAAATTTCAGGCAAAGACAAATCGAATTGACAGTTTTTGGGGATTTGACAGCCCGGCCTGAGCCGCGGGAAAGCAGGATGCACATAAAATCGAGTAGGCGGGGTCTTCGCAGCCGGCCGTGCCGCTAAAATTTTCTGATATCGGGTAAGTATACCCAACACCAGGAGACACGCTTTCATAAAATCATTCCGACCGAGCGCAGCCACCCCCCGTCATTCCGAGCTTGCCGAGGAATCTATTAAAATAACTTCGCGAAGCGATTCCTCTAACATAATACGACATACGA
>CAYNKU010000143.1:0-6186 GCA_964397865.1 uncultured Pirellulales bacterium
TGGCTACTTACTCAGGCGTCCCCGGCGGTGTCCAGATATTGCAGTGGGGCGGCGATACCAATCTCAGTAACGCCGGCGAAAAAGTCGAACTTTCAATGCCCGGAGATCTCGATGCCGGCGGCCAGCGGTGCTATATCCGGATAGACAGGGTAAATTACAGTGACGGCTCACACCCCGAAAATTGCCCTGGCGGCGTCGACCTCTGGCCCACCAGCCCCGACGGAGACGGCTATTCGCTTTCGCGGATAAACCCTGCCTCTTACGGCAATGATGTCGCGAACTGGAATGGCCAGGAACCTTCGCCAGGCCTTAATAACTGATATAAGTTTAATAAGCAAAAGGGGATAGTTTATAACGTCAGGCCGGATTATTGTAGGGCCGGGGCGGAATACGTACCAAAATTCGCTGTAAGTGCCTTGTATAAGCGGTCTAAGCTCAAAAAACGATTGACTGAAGAACCGATTTTTGTTAGAATTATACTTGTAATATGTTAACTTGGGTATGGTATTTGTTAAAAGAGGCAAAAGCAGACAAAAATGCTTCGAGATAAATCCTTAAAGCACAGTTCCGGCGGCAGACACCCCCGGTACGAACCGCTCAGGAGAAAAGGTGGCCCAGCCAGGGTTTCCGCTCACGGCAAAACCGGCCGGAGCAAAAAAATACTAACCCCCGAGCCGGCAGATCGAACCTTAGGTTACCGCTACGAGATGAAATACGTCATCAGTCAGGCCAAGGCCATGGCGATAGAGAAGTTTGTCAAATTATACCTGAAGATGGACCATTACAGCAAACTCCGCGATACCGGCTTCTATCCTGTCGCCAGCCTTTATCTTGATTCGGTCGATCTGTCTCTCTGCCGCGAAAGTCTCGAAGGCCATAAAAATCGCTTCAAACTCCGCGTCCGCAGCTACGATAATATCGACGACTCATACTGCTTCTTTGAGATAAAAAGACGCGTTAATACTATTATTATGAAAAGCCGCGCCCGTGTTGAAAAAAATGACGCCGGCTCTCTGCTCTGCAATCGATATATCCATCCCTCCAAAGGTTATATGACCGATGAAAATACCCTCAGGCAGTTTCAGTTGTATATGGCCGGCATCGGGGCCAGGCCCGCCGTACATATAAGATATCTGCGAAAGGCCTACGAGGGCGATTCCGACAACAGGGTCCGCATAACTTTCGACCACCAGCTTTTTTACAGGACCGCCGATAACCACGAATTGATGCTCGACGGACCCGGATGGCAGAGACATTCTCTCGAAGGTGTGATCCTTGAAATAAAGTTTACCGGACGTTACCCCTTCTGGCTAAAACAGATGGCTGAGTATTTCTGCTTAAACCAGCGATCTATGTCGAAATACGCCAGTTCGATTAAAACAGCCTGTTCGATGAGATTCTGTGCACCGAAAATGCCGATAACTATTTAATAATATATTCGTAAATCAGTGAGTTTTAAAGATGAACCAGTTTTGGCAAATTCTTGACGGCACCACCGGCCGTTACGGTGGGACTTTTACGCCCGAAAACGTTCTGTTGTCGCTACTGCTGGCTTTTGTCCTGGGCCAGGCACTCGCCTGGACTTATTATTTCACACACAGCGGCCTGAGCTATTCGAGATCGTTCGTTCAATCTCTGGTACTGATCACCGTGATGGTCGCGATGATTATGGCCATCATCGGCAACAACATAATCACCGCCTTCGGACTCATGGGTGCGCTGGCGATTATACGTTTCAGAAACGTCGTCAAGGATACCAGGGACATAGTCTTTATTTTCTGCACCCTTGTGATTGGCATGGCTTCCGGCTCTCAAAGATATGCCATCGCGATAATGGGAACACTCTTTATAATCATGATAACGTTTTACATGCACCTCAGCCGCTTTGGTTCCCACATGCCGCATAACGGATTTTTGCGCTTCAGCCTTGCCGAGCACATCGGACCCGATCATCCGATCCCGGCAATACTAAAACGATTCTGCGGAAAATTTACCCTTATTTCCGCCCAGGACAGCGGCTTCGGAAACCCCCTTGTCGAATACGCCTATCAGCTTACCGTCCGAAACGCAAAGAAAAACGAACAACTGCTCTCGGAACTCGAAAAGATTGAGGGTGTGGAAAATATCAGTCTGACTATGCAGGAGCAGCTTTTGGAAGTTTGATCTTAAAATGAAAAGAACCGGTTTTAGAAATCTTCGTCCCGGCAATTTGCGTTTGCACATATTGCCGATTCTTGCGTGGCTCGCCGCCGTTGCCGCAGTTGTAGGCATGTTTACCGGCCGCACACAAAGATTCGAGGTAATGGGCATCGTCCAGACCAACAGCCGCGTCATTGCCGCCTCGTGCAACGCAAAGGTAAGGGATGTGCCGGTTCAGCTTTTCGAAAAAGTAAGCTCCGGCCAGACCCTCGCGGTACTCGACGCCGTACTCGACCCCGTTGATACCAATCGAAGACAGGTCCAGCTCGCCGCCGCCTCGGCTGAGATACATCGCCTTATGGCGCAACTGATCCCCACCCAGGAGCAGTTCCTCGCCGAAGCCTCCGAAAGGGAAAACGATGAACTCGTCGCACGCAGACGCTTTACGATCGATGTCGAGCAGGCAAGACTCAGAATACTCGAACTAAAAGCCCTCATCGAAACCGACAAAATACTCCTTGAAGACCTTGCTACCGAGGTCAAAATCGCCTCGGAACTCCTGCAAACCCAGGCCATCGCGCCCTACGAACTACAAAAAGCTCAGGTCCAGTACGATGCGATCGCCAAAAAAATCGACGAGAACACCCAGCTCCTCGCCCAGGCCGAGATCGACCTCAGCGAAGCAAGATCACGCTACGACCTTTACGCAAAGACCAGCCCCTTCCACCCCTCGGTCGAAAGCGCCCTCGAGGTAATACGAAAGGAAATAAAAGGCCAGGAGCAGTTGATAGACACACTGCTTATTGAGCCGCCTGCTATGGTATTGACTTCGCCTTTCAATGGTATTGTAAGCCAGATTCAGCGAATGCCCGGAGAAACCGTCCGGCCCGGCGAGGTTATACTCGTCGTCGCCCAGGCTAAGCCCACCGACATTATCGTCTACGCCAGCCAGGCACAGGCAGGCAGGATCAAAGAAGGTATGGCCGTCGAACTTATCAGCAATAACGAACCGATGCAGATCGCGCGATCTCAGGTAGTAAGAGTCAGTCCGGAAATCGCGTCGATACCCGAGAGATTATGGTTAAGTCCCGATGTCAACGAGTATGGCCGGCCCTTGCTGATAAAAATTCCACCAGGAATGAAACTTATTCCCGGTCAAATTGTCGGCGTAAGAGGATTGTAACGCGATGCCGAAACACCGCATACAATTACTCCTGCTTCTGTTCGCCTTTGCCGTCCTGCCCATCGGCTGCAAAACCCCCGAAGAATATAAAGCTGACGCCGACGCGAAAGTCTACGAGATAATCGACCAAAAATGGCAGGACGATTTCGGCCCGAAGACAAACTACAAAATAAGTGATACGCCCCCCGCACCCGGCTCTATCGACCCCGCGCAGTCACTGCCGGCCTCCGGCCCACTCACCCTCGCCCAGGCCGTCACGATCGCCACCGCCAACAACAGGTGGTACCAGCTCGAAAAAGAAGTCCTCTACCTCACCGCCCTCGATCTTACACTCATTCGTCACCAGTTCGAGCCGCGATTTTTCGGCCGCGCCGACACCGCGTATACCAGGAGCGAAGGCGAAGAACTCTGGGCCGCTGACGCCGAATTCGGCTTCGACCAACTGCTCGCCGACGGCGCCTTCATCACTACCAGCGTTGGTGCCGCGTGGCTCGATGTAATGTCAGGCGACCTCCGCGGAGGCCTGACTTCCATCCTCGGCGCAACCGTCACCCAGCCTCTTATGCGGGGTGCGGGCCGCCGAATCGTCCAGGAAC
Organism: uncultured Pirellulales bacterium; assembly: GCA_964397865.1. Classification (GTDB taxonomy): domain Bacteria; phylum Planctomycetota; class Phycisphaerae; order Sedimentisphaerales; family Anaerobacaceae; genus CAYNKU01. The sequence continues at coordinate 3,919 of CAYNKU010000143.1, forward strand.
CCCTCACCCAGGCCCAGCGAAATACATTGTACCAGTTGCGATCCTTCGGCAGATTCCGCAAGACCTTTGTCGTCGACGTGATCACTCAATACTACCTTGTCCTCCAGAGCTGCGACGCCCTCAAAAACACCGAGAACAACTACGATACCCTCGTCAAACTTTACGGCCACGCTGAAAAACTCGCCGACTCCGGAAGACTGCCCCTCTTCGAGCTTGACCAGGCCCGACAGGATAAGCTCCAGGCACGTGACATTTATCTCAGCGCACAAGAGCAGTACGATCAACTCCTCGATGAATTTAAATTAACGCTCGCACTGCCCACGAATATCGAACTGAGCCTCGACCCCAACGAACTCGGCGCCCTAACCACCACCCGGATAACCCGAACCGATTTCACCGAAGACGATGTCATAACCGCCGCCCTCGCCGGCCGGCTCGATCTGGCCAACGCCTACGATACCGTCGATGACGCCCGGCGAAAAGTCGAAGTGGCCGCCGATATGCTCCGCGCCGAACTAAACCTCGTCGCCGGCGCCGGCGCAACCAGCGAACCGGGAACCGACCTTAATAAACTCGAAAGGCAAAGCGGCTCAGGTGAGATAGGCCTGCAAGCGGACCTGCCCCTCGACCGCGTAGCCGAACAAAACGCATACCGCCAGGCGCTGATAACCCTCCAGCAGAGCAAACGCCAGAGCCAGGAGGCTAAAGATATCGTCATACTCCAGGTCCGCCAGGCCTGGCGCGAGCTAACAGAAGCCGCCGACCGTCACAAGGTCCAGACCCAGGCCCTCGCCCTTGCCCGCAAACGCTTCGATAACACCCGCTCGCTGCTCGGCTACGGCCGCGCAAATACCCGCGACGTCCTCGACGCACAGGAGGATTTGTTCGACGCTCAAAACGCCGCCACCGAAGAACTCGTCAAATACACAATAGCGATGCTAAGCTTCTATCGTGACACCGGCGTCCTCCAGGTCCGACCTGACGGCTTCTGGCAGCAAAACCTGATCTCCAGAAACAATTGATCTTCTTCCAAACCCACTTGTTTTTTCCCCGCCGTTGTGGTAAATCTGATACAAACAGATATAACCCTCAGTTAAATTTCTGGTATTCGGGGATTGCTATGCCCGATTCGAAGGCGAATAAAGGCCGTCGATTTATCCACGCGGCGTCGCTGCGACAGTTCGGCGAATTTCTTTTCGTCCGCCCCTGCACCGTCATTATTTTCGCCGCCCTGGTCTACACCATAAGTGTAAAATTCTTTCACGCCTGTCGCCTCGACCTCACAGGCGAATTCTTTCACTGGATACTCGACGACCTTGCCGTTCTGCTTACGATCGAGCTGCTGCTCTCAGGGCTATGCTTTCGCTTTCTCTCCAAAGCCGTGGTCAGAATAGCTGTTTTCATCGCCGCGATCGTTTGCACATGGTCGGTTATGAACGCAGGCTGGATCATAAGAACCGGAACCCAGATTCTCCCCTCTGTACTCGTGCAGTTATTTCGAACCCCCGTAAACTCACTGGCTATTGTCCTGGTCAACCTTGCCAAAATGCCGCTCGCCGCCGGCGCACTGCTAATCCCCGCCGCGGTCTTATTTTCGTTCTTCATCTTCGCCCTCGTAAAAGCCCCGCTGCCGAATCGCGACCGCCGACTTTTTATAAGAAAAACCCGCATCCTCGCCTGCGTTATCGCCGTCTCTTTCGCCGCGCGTTTCATAACCCTTCACGCCCGAACGCCCGTGGTCTCCGAAGGTCTGAGTTTCAATACTCACATTAGGGTATTCACGAGCCTGCTCGGTAAATCCGGCCGAATCCCCCGCAAGGCCCGCTCGGCCCCGCCGACCCGCAAAATCCCCTTTTACGACAAACTCGATATAAAGCCCCTCCCAAACCGCCCGCCCGAAAATCCCAATATCGTTATCGTTATCCTCGAAGGCATTCAATACCGCAGTACCTCGCTGGCCGATACCCGCTCGGACCTCACCGCGTTTCTCGCCGCCGTCGCCGCCGAAGGCGCCGAATTTGTCAATACCCGCTGCACCGTCACCCACACCACAAAGGCCCTCTTCGCCGTTTTGACTGGCCGCTTTCCCTCCGTCACACAGGATTTCATCGAAGCCGCCCCCGCCCCCAGGCCCTACGCCTCCCTCGCGACCATCCTCCGCCAAAACCTCGGCTATCGAACCGCTTTTTTCCAGTCCGCCAAAGGCAACTTCGAATCCAGACCCGGCCTGGTCTATAATCTCGGCTTCGAAAAATTCTTCGCCAGAGA
>CAYNKU010000144.1:0-4178 GCA_964397865.1 uncultured Pirellulales bacterium
CCCTTTCAAAGGATACCCAATCCGCCTGCGCTCGCGGAGATCCCCCGTTATTTTCGACGGTTCGGATTGGTGCGAAATATTTTTCAGGATTTTCTAAAACAGCGAGGACCTTTCGATTACATTATGATCGAGACCGTAATGACGTACTGGTATGGCGGCGTTCGGGAGGTGATCGAGGACGTCAGAAAATTCCAGCCTGACGCGAAAATTATCTTAGGCGGCAACTACGTTACTCTCTGCCCCGACCACGCCAAAAGCCTGCAAGCCGATTTACTCATCCGCGGCATCGATCTCGGAGCCCTCTGGAAGTATCTCGATATCAAGCCTGATTCGAGTCAGCCGGCTCTTTGGGAGGCTTACGACAAACTAAGCGTCGGCGTTTTAAAACTCACGCAGGGCTGTCCCTTCAAATGCACTTACTGTTCGGTGCCGGCTGTCTACGGGAAATTCAAAGTCCGGCCCCTGGAGCGATCCTTAAGCGAACTGAAACTCCTTTGTGAAAAGTCCGCCAAGGATATCGCTTTCTATGACGATGCCCTGCTCTTCAAACCCGAAGCCGCTCTGATACCTTTTTTAAGTAAAGTTATAAAGCAGGATATAAAAGTTAATTTTCATACGCCCAACGCGCTCAACGCCCGCTTTATTACCGCCGAATTAGCCGAGTTGATGGTGCGGGCGGGTTTTAAGACTTTTTACCTCGGCTTCGAGAGCGTCTCGGAAAAATTCCAGCGAAAAACAGGCTCAAAAGTCCATTCCGGCGAACTGGCCTCAGCCGTCGAACACCTGCTTGCCGCAGGTGCCGAGGCCCGCGAAATAACCGCCTATCAAATACTCGGCCACCCCAATACCGATATCCAGCGGCTCGAAGAATCCATGGGTTTTGTCAACAGTTTGGGAATAAGAGGTATGCTGGCTGATTTTTCGCCGATACCTTCGACGCCGGACGGCGAAATATGTCGAAAGTGGGTTGATATGGCAGAACCGCTGATGCACAATAAGACCGCATTTCCGATCATACTTTTAGGAAACGAGACGGTAAATCGCCTTAAAGACCTGCAGCGAAAGTTCAACTGGGAAATCTCGGGTAAGAATTGATGAATTGATTTTTCCCGCTGACGGTGTTACACTATTTGTTCTCGGAATATGCGAAAAGTTCGCAGTTAGAGCGTTCTCTAAAATCGTCGGAGAGATGAAAATGCCGCAGGACAAAAAGATAAGTCGTCGCGCATTTCTCAAAAATTCGTCACGAACCGCCATGGGGCTGATGACTGTGCCTTATATCGTGCCATCGAAAGTACTGGCTAAACCCGGCAACATCCCGCCAAGCGACAAGATCGTCATAGGCTGTATCGGCATGGGCTTGCAGGGTCCATATAATATGCAGTCCTTTTTGAACCAGGCGGATACGCATGTCGTCGCTGTCTGTGATATCGATAAAAACAATCTTGAAATCGGCGTCAATCTCGCAAATGAAAAATACGGCAACAACGACTGCCTCCGCTACCATGATTACCGCGAACTACTCGCCCGCGATGATATTGACGCAGCGTCGATTGCGCTGCCCGACCACTGGCACGCGATCGCCAGCGTTGCCGCGGCCCGCTCAGGTAAGGATATTTACGGCGAAAAACCCCTCTCATACAGCTTTAGCGAAGGGTTAGCGATTTGTGACGCCGTCAAACGCTACGGGCGAATATGGCAGACGGGCAGTTGGCAGAGAGCACAGAAAAATTTCCGGTTCGCGTGCGAACTGGTACTGAACGGGCGGATCGGGAAAGTCCACACCGTCGAGGTAGGCCTGCCCCGCGGTCATACTATCCTCAACGACATAACCGAAAAAGATTATAACTTCACCGCCCCGCCGCCGGAACTCGATTACCAAACATGGCTGGGGCCCGCGCCATGGGCGCCTTATTGCCGGGCAAGGATTCACATAAACTGGCGATGGATACTGGACTACGGCGGAGGTCAGTTAATGGACTGGGTCGGCCATCACGTCGATATCGCCCACTGGGGCCTGGGTATGGATTACGGCGGGCCTTTAGAAATAGCCGGTCACGGCGAATATCCGAGAACCGGTCTTTATAACAGCCCGACGAAATACCGCCTTGTCGCCAAGTACGCTAACGATATTACGATGATCATTGCCGGCGGACATGATGATATCAGAAGCGGAACGAAATGGATCGGTGACGAGGGTTGGGTATGGGTTGACCGCGGCGGTTTCGAGGCCCATCCCGCCAATTTGAATAATGAAATTATCAGCCCCGATGAAATAAATCTCTACTGTTCGCCGGGCCATGCCCGCAATTTTCTCGATTGCGTCAAGACCCGCCAAACCACGATGACACCCTGCGAGATCGCACATCGCTCTGCGACGCCGGGGCACCTCGGCAATATAGCGATGACACTGGGCAGAAAGATACGTTTCAATCCCGACACCCAGCAAATCATCGGCGATGATACCGCGACGCGCTTGCTAAGCCGACCTATGCGAAGTCCCTGGCATTTGTAAAAGCCTGCAGCGAAAACTCAACCGCGAAATTTCTGTAAAACAGAACGATTGATTTTTCCTAAATACGCTGTTATACTTTCTGCTCCGGAATTTGCATAAAAAGCGCAATAATAATTAAGGACTTGGAAAATGCCTAAGGATAAAAAGATAAGCCGTCGAAAATTTCTAAAAAATTCATCGAAAGCGCTGGGCATCCTGTCCCTGCCTTACATCGTGCCATCGAAAGTGCTGGCAAAACCCGGCAGTATCCCGCCAAGCGACAAGATCGTCATAGGCTGTATCGGTATCGGAATGCAGGGGTCTTTCAATACCAAACAGTTCCTGGGCTGCGACGACGCCCGCGTTATTGCCATCTGTGATATCGACAAAAATAATCTTGAAATCGGCGTCAATCTCGTGAATGAAAAATACGGCAACAACGATTGTCTGAGGTATCACGATTTCCGCGAGATAATCGCCCGTGACGATATCGACGTTATTTCGATAGCCGTGCCTGACCACTGGCACGCTATCGGAGCCATTGCCGCGGCGCGGGCGGGTAAGGATATCTTCGGTGAAAAACCTCTTTCGCACAACTTCAACGAGGGCCTGGCTATGTGCGAGGCCGTCAAACGTTACGGGCGAATCTGGCAGACCGGAAGCTGGCAAAGATCGCTCCATAATTTCCGGTTCGCATGCGAACTGGTTCTTAACGGGCGAATCGGAAAGGTCCACACCGTCGAGGTAGGGCTGCCCTCGGGTCATACCGATTTCGCGGGAACCGCCCACCTGCAGACGATATGCCCGCCGCCGAAAGAGCTCGACTATGAAACCTGGCTGGGCCCCGCGCCATGGGCACCATACTGCCCGGCGAGGACGCATAAAAACTGGCGATGGATAATGGACTACGGCGGAGGACAACTCATGGACTGGATAGGCCACCACGCCGATATCGCACATTGGGGCCTGGGACTGGATTACTCCGGACCTTTGGAAATAGAAGGCTACGGCGAATATGCGCGAACGGGCCTTTACAACAGCCCCACAAGATTTCGTCTTACCGCCAAATATCCCCGCGGTATCACGATGATCATCGCCGGCGGACACGATGACATCCGGCGCGGAACAAAATGGATCGGTGATGATGGCTGGGTGTGGGTCTCCCGAAGTGGTTTTGAAACTCAGCCCGCCAATTTGATGTATGAAACCTTCAGCCCCGACGAAATCAATCTCTACCGCTCGCCGGGTCACTTCCGCAATTTCCTCGACTGTGTCAAGACCCGGCAGACCACGCTTTGCCCGGCCGAGATCGCGCACCGCTCGGCAACGCCGGGCCATCTCGGAAATATAGCGATGACACTGGGAAGAAAAATCCGATTCAATCCCGAAACACAGCAGATCATCGGCGACGATACCGCGACGCGCCTGCTCGGAAACGCCATGCGAAGCCCATGGCATTTGTAAAGATGTAAAGCTTTGAAACGAAAGGAGTTAAATTGAATCATACGCCCCGAATCCTCAAGCTCGTTGTTGTGTTTTTACTGTTTGCTTTACTGTTTATCGCAAGCGCTTCGGCCGCCGTAACGCCGGAGGAAGTTGCGAAAATCAAAGAGGCCGCACCGGCAAAAGCGACCGCCAAACCCCTCAAGGCCAGGAAGCTGTTGGTCTTTAACCGCTGCGAAGG
>CAYNKU010000144.1:4278-6123 GCA_964397865.1 uncultured Pirellulales bacterium
ATAAACGATGAAATCTACCGCATAAAGGCGCCCTATTCGCGTAAGAAACTGCGGGTACTGCTGAGCCTCGATATGACCGACCCCGCCAACCTCGCCGCCAAAGGCGTCCGGGCGACCGATAAGGATATCCCCATCAGTTGGATCCGCTCGTACGGCAAAGGGCGGGTTTTCTACTGCTCCTTCGGCCACAACCACCATATCCTCTGGAATCCGATGGTACTAAAGCACTACCTCGACGGCATTCAGTTCGCACTCGGCGATCTGCCCGTCGATACCACGCCAAGCGAATCCGAAAGCCGATAGGTGAATTTGCGAAACGGGAGCTGTTTGATTTTCCCGCGTAATTTCTATATACTCAACTGGTTATGAGTGCTGAAACTATCCACATAAAAAGCTTCGGCTGCCAGATGAACAAACTCGACACCGCTATGGTCACAGCGGCCGTGAAAGAAGCCGGCTTTAGCGTGGTCGATGAGAGTGAATCGGCTGATATCGTTTTGATAAATACCTGCTCGGTCCGCGAGCACGCCGAAGAAAAGGTACTGTCGCATCTGGGCCGGCTGAAAAACATCAAAAAAACCCGTCCCGACCTTATCGTCGGCGTCATCGGCTGTATGGCCCAAAGGCTCGGCGGTGAACTGCTCGAACACCAGGCCGTCGATATAGTCTGCGGGCCGGCGCAAATCCCCCAGATCGTCTCGCTCATAAACCAGACGATAAACCAAAACAAAAAGTCGCTTGCCGTAACCGAGAAAATCCGCCAAAAACCACCCGAATCACAAACGCTCGCCTTAGAAAAATTCGAATCCGTCTACGACAGCGACGATAAAACAATCCCCAACCAGGCCTTCGTGCGCGCCATGAGGGGCTGCAACAACTTCTGCTCATATTGCGTCGTCCCATACGTCCGCGGCCCCGAAGTCTCCAGAAACCCCCGCTCTGTAATCGAGCAGATAAAAAGATTGGCTGATGAAGGCGTAAAACTCGTCACCCTCCTCGGCCAAACCGTCAATTCATACAAATACACCGCCGGCGAAAAAACCTACTGCCTCGCCGACCTGCTCGAAATGGCAAGTAACATCGATGGTATCCGCTGGATAAGATTCGTCACGAACTATCCATCGACGCAATTCTTCGACGAGATCCTCCAGGCGATGGCCGCCCTGCCGAAAGTCTGCAACTATCTGCACATTCCCGCCCAAAGCGGCTCGGATAAAATCCTAAAGGCAATGAATCGAAAATATACGCGAGATCAATATCTGGACCTGCTCGAAAAAGCCCGCGCTATTGTTCCCGGTATCGCTATCGCAGGCGATTTCATAGTCGGCTTTCCGAATGAAACAGAACAGGATTTCGAGGACACGATCGATCTTGCGAAAAAAACGCGGTACAAAAACTGTTTCGTTTTCAAATACTCCCCCCGCCCGGGGACATCGTCCCAGAAGAAATTGCCCGATAATATCGCCCCTGAAATAAAGAAAAAAAGGAATATCGAACTTCTCGAAGTCCAGACCGAAATATCCGCTGAACTTAGTAAGGCTTTTCTCGATAAAGAAGTTGAAGTCCTCGTCGAAGGGCCAAGCAAAAAACCGCATCTCAATAAAGCCGAAAATAGCGATAACCCCCAACTAATCGGCCGAACCGCCTGCGATCATATAGTTGTTTTCAACGGCCCAGCCTCCCTGTCCGGTGAGTTCACTAAAATAAAAATAACCAAAACAAGCCCGCTAACCCTTTTCGGCCAGCTCTGTTAATATCTCAAACCGACCTATTGGTCAATTTGAGCGTATTTCGTGATGCGTGATGCGTATTGCGTCTAAGGATACTGTGGCACATCGCGGAATG
>CAYNKU010000145.1:0-3651 GCA_964397865.1 uncultured Pirellulales bacterium
TATATTTATTGCAAGTCCCGACAATTACTATCAACGAAACTATTATGCCTAAAATAAGGCCAACCTTTTTAATCCATCCCCATCCACCCTTTTTCTCATCTGGTTCTGGTGTAATTGTATGTATGTCTCTACCGGCATGTTGTGCATCGTCTCCAAGCGAGACATGTTGGGTGTTAATATAAGTGTCTCCATTGTTTTTTGTTTCCTTGCCAACTTCGTTTGCGTACCGTACACATTCATCGGCAAACGACCGCCTTTCTCCCTCCCACAAAGGACGCTTGGTAAACTCTTGGCACCAACCTCTACAATCTCCCAAGTCTTTTGTTTTTGGCCAGCTTGCTGCTTGCCCAATATTCGCAAAACATTGTTGAAGAAGCCCATGGAGGCCGTATTTATTCTTACATTCGTTAAGTAAAGCCAAATTATCCACAAGCAACGTCATTGCTTTCCGTATTATTTGTTTTGCTTCTGGCGTGCCCCATTCTGACGCATTGGTAACTTCCTCGTTGTATTCACCCCATTTTTTCAAGGCGTCTGCTATCTCATGCAACTTTTTAACCTTTTCATCGCTGGTCATTTTAATAGTCCCCAAATCTCTGTGGCTAAGTAAAGCTTTCTATTCCCGACGAATCGGGACTCCAGCTTTCTGTCTTTGCCTTGTGGATTATAGTCATTTGGGACAAAGAGACAACCCCGAACTTCTGCCTTCGTCCCGATAAATCGGGACTCGATGTGACTGAAAAGAAAAAAGGCCCACGGCACAGGTCCGTGGGCTAATCATTTTTGGGGTTGGGGGCGATTTTGTGATTGACAAAAGTGGGTATCTTGGCCATAAACAGGTTTTTATTAGTCAAACTGACCGGTTGGTCTGTTTGAGCGTACAGCGTGTAGCGTGGAGCGTATAGTAGCGTACAGCGTATAGCGTGGAGCGTATAGTAGCGGGTAGCGGGTAGCGTGGAGCGTATAGCGTTGGTTGAGGCCGATTGTGTGCCTATGGCACCGTGTTGGCTGCGGGTTATTGTCCGGGCGCTGGCGCTTCCGGTTTGTAGGCGTCGGCGGTTATTTTATTCCTGGATTCCTGCTTTCGCAGGAATGACAATGGGACGTAGGAATGACAATAGGGATGTGTCGTGATGCGTATTGCGTTAGTCGAGGCCGACTGCGTCGGCGACTATTTTAACTTATTACGAAATAAACAATTAAACAAGATTTAATGTATTAAATCGGTCAATTTGAGTTTAATTATTGCTGGTGATAAGGAGAGAAAAGATGGGCAGGTATAGCAGACGGGAATTTTTGAAGATGAACGGTGCGGCGGCTTTTGCGGCAATTATTCCGTCGCGGGTTTGGGGCGGGGAAAAGGTTATTCGGGTGGGGATGGTAGGGCTCGATACATCGCACGTTATAGCGTTTACGAAGATAATGCATCAACAGATGCCGGATTGCGGCTGTAAGGTGGTGGCGGGTTTTCCGGGAGGTTCGCCGGATGTGGAATTATCGCGAAATCGGGTTGAGGGGTATACAAAACAGTTGCGGGAGGAGTACGGGGCAAAGATTTATGAGAGTATCGAGGAACTTTGCGAGAATGTCGATGCGGTGATGCTCGAGAGTGTTGACGGCAGATGTCACTTAGAGCAGGCGAGGGCTATTATAGCGGCGAAGAAGCCTTTGTTTATCGATAAGCCGATGGCGGCGAGTGTTGAGGATGCGATAGAGATATTCCGGCTGGCTAAAGAGAATGACGTTTTGTGCTGGTCGAGTTCGTCGCTTAGATATGCCGAGGGTGTTGCGGCGGCTGCGAGGGGCGAGGAGGTTGGCGAGGTTATGGGCTGCAGCGCGTATGGGCCTTATGCCACCGAAGAGCATCATCCGGATTTGTACTGGTACGGGATACACGCCGTGGAAATACTTTTCGCGATAATGGGCGCGGGTTGTAAGAGCGTTCGGCGGGTGCAGACCGAGGATGCGGAGTTTGTAACGGGGGTGTGGAAAGACGGCAGGATAGGGACGTTCAGGGGGTTGAAAAAAGATAAAAAGGGCTACGGGGCGCTGGTCTTCGGCAGTAAAGCTATAAAAGAGGCCGGCGGCGGCGGAGCTTATGAAGAGCTGGTCAGGCAGGTTGTGAAAAGCTTTAAGACCGGCAAGTCGCCGATTCCGGAAAGACAGACGCTCGAAATTCACGCGTTTATGACGGCGGCGGATATATCGAAAGACAGGGGCGGGGCGGAAGTGTCGATCGACGAGGTGATCGCGAAGGCGGAGAAGAAAAGATAGAAGACAGAAGACAGAAGACAGTAGGCAGTAGGCAGTAGACAAGTTTTTGTCTTGAAAGATGTTATAGAGATAAAAATATCAAAGCGGTCAGTTTAAGTAAATAAAGAAAATTAATGGTTTCTACGGAAAGGATATTGTTATGATTAAGAGAATAGTTTTTTCGGGGGTGGTGGTATCTTTGTTAGTGATGTCGGTTTCGTGCGCGGAGCTGAACGGGATGGTAAAGAAAATAACCGGTGGAGAGCAAGAGTCGAAAATGGAAGAAGCTAAAGGAGAAGTGCCGGCGGCTGCGAAGGCTAAATTTACGGGGGCAAAGGGTGAAGTGAAGATAATGACACTCGATCCGGGTCATTTTCACGCTGCGCTGGTTCAGAAGACTATGTATGAGCAGGTGTCGCCGAAGGTGCATGTTTATGCGCCGGCGGGGCCCGAAGTGGATAATCATCTAAAGCAGATAGACGCTTTTAATAATCGAAGCGATAATCCGACGAGCTGGCAGACAAAGGTTTACAGGGGCGGCGATTTCTTCGAGAGGATGGTGAAAGAAAGGCCTGGGAATGTGGTTGTTATCAGCGGTAATAACAGGAAAAAGGCCCAATATATCAAGGCGTGTGTGGAGGCGGGGCTGAATGTTCTGGCAGATAAGCCGATGTGTATCAATGCGGAAGGGTTGAAGGATTTGAAAGAGGCCTTTGAAATCGCACAGAAAAATAATGTTCTGATTTATGATATTATGACCGAGCGCTCGGAGATTACGACGAGGCTGCAGAGAGAATTGATACAAAACGCGGAAGTGTTCGGCGAGCAGGAGAAGGGTTCGGCAGATGATCCGGCGGTTGAAAGAGAGAGTATTCATCACTTTTACAAGTATGTGGCGGGCAGTCCACTCAAGCGGCCGGGATGGTATTTCGATACGACGCAGCAGGGCGAGGGACTTGTGGATATTACGACTCACCTTGTCGATATTGTTATGTGGCAGTGTTTTGAGGGTGAAATTATCGATTACAGCAGAGACGTGGAAATAAAAAGCGCCAGGCGCCAGCCGACGATGATTACGCGCGAGCAGTATAATAAGGTGACAGGGCTCGAGGATTTTCCGCCTTATCTGAAATCGAAGCTGAATAAGGAAGGCGTTTTGCCATGTTTTGCGAACGGTGAGATGGTTTATTCACTCAAGGGTGTGCACACGAAGATTACGGTAAAATGGAATTATCAGGCGCCTGAGGGCGGCGGGGATACGCAGTATTCGATGGTCAGGGGAACCAACGCGAGCATAATCGTTCGCCAGGGCAAAGAGCAGAATTATAAACCCGAAGTTTATATCAGGCCTGTCAGGGGTAAGGGCAGAGAGGTCGGCCGGGCGCTGCGGGCGGCGGT
>CAYNKU010000145.1:3751-6092 GCA_964397865.1 uncultured Pirellulales bacterium
GCGATGGTGGATTTCAAAGAGGGCCCGAATAAGATCGACGTTATGATAGGGGGGCAACATATTACGAGTTATCTTTGGAGCGATGAAATAACTAAGCCTGTTCTTTACCCGGTTCTTTCGCCGAGCGGGATCGTGTTGAATCGCGGCTATCCGCTTAAGGAAGTGGAAGGAGAGCGCAAGGATCATCCGCATCACGTGGGGCTTTTCTTTACTTACGACCAGGTTAACGGCGAAGGGTTCTGGAATAATACGAAATGGCCGCCGCGGATCAAGCATATCAAGGTTACGAAGATGCGGTCCGGGCAGGGCAGGGGAGTATTGTCGACCGAATCGGACTGGATAAGTAAGAGCGGTGACGTGGTTCTTAAGGAAACCAGAGATATGGTATTTACGGCCAGCGGCGAGAACGAATACACGATCGATTTTAATATCGATCTGACGGCGCAGGATAAGGAGGTGGAGTTCGGGGATACCAAGGAAGGTATGTTCGCGATTAGAGTGGCGGATTGGCTGCGGGAAGTCAACAGCAGGTATCCCGGGACGGCGAGGTATCTCAGTTCCAACGGTGATCGTTATGAGAAAGAGGTCTGGGGCAGGCGGGCGCGGTGGATGGCGCTATTGGGTGAAAAGGACGGTCAGCAGATCGAGATCATTATTATGCATCATCCGGATAGTGTGAACTATCCGACGTTCTGGCATGCGAGGGGTTACGGGCTTTTTGCGGCTAATCCGCTGGGGCAGCATATGTTCGAAGAGACAAAGAAGATCCCGAATCCGCGAAAGTTTAATCTGACTCTAAAGCCCGGTCAGAGCGCAAATTTCAGGTTCTTGGTGACAGTTTTGGAGAGGCTTAGTCCGGGTGGTTGGCCTACGGTGGATTATGCCGAGACGGAAAGGCGTTTCGAGGCGTTTGCTCAATAGTTCATGCGAGGTTTGATGGGTCTTCGAGCGTTTTTTTGACCAGGTCGAGGAAGCCCGCGGCGTAGGCGCCGTTTGCTACTTTGTGGTCGACCGAGAGGGTTATGGTTATAAGTTTTCGGGCGGTGAAACCGCCGTTATCAGGGACGCACTGGTCGGTTATCGCGCCGATACCCATGATGCTGCACTGGCCGGGGATGACGATGGGGATAAACGAGTCGATGCCGAATGAGCCGAGATTGCTGATTGTTATGCAGGCGGATTCGAGGTCGGTGAGCAGGAGTTTGTTGTTGCGGGCGTTTTCGATTAGCGATGCGGTTTCGGCGGCTATCTGCGTGAGGGTCTTTTGATTAACGTTTTTGATGACGGGTACGATCAGGCCGTCGGGCAGCGCGACGGCCAGGCCTATATTGATTTCATCTGCTAATTGGATGGCGTCTCCAGTGACGAGCTGACCTGTCATAAGGGGGAATTTTTCGAGAGCGAGAGAGACGGCCTTTATGATCATATCGTTGTAGGAAATTTTTGTGTCGCTACTCTGGTTTTGTTTTGTCCGGAATTCGACCATGTCGGTGACGTCGGCTCTTATGCTGAGGTAGAAGCAGGGGATCTGCTGCTTGGATTTGAGCATTCTTTCGGCGGTTAGCTTGCGGACTTTGTTTAGTTTTATGGTGCTGCCGAGTTGGATATGTTCGTCGTACGGTTCAGGGGCAGAGGTTTTCGAATTTGCCGCGTTTTTGACATCCTGTTCGGTGATTTTTCCGGCGGGGCCGGTTCCGGTAACAGTTGCCAGGTCTACGGCGAGTTCTTTAGCCAGATTTTTTGCGCGTGGTGAGGCGATAATTTTGGTCGGCGCTGGTTTGGGTTCAACCTTGGGGGATTCGGCGGCAGGGGTTTCGGTCGCGGGTGTCGGGGCGGCGCCGGCGGCGGGGGCGGTTTTTAGAGAATCTATGAAATCCTGCGTGATTTGTTCATCTTTTTCGCCGAGGATGAGCATGGGTTCTCCCACGGGCATGGTCCGGCCTGTTTCGACGAGCAGATGTTTTACGAAGCCGTCGGCGGGCGATTCCATTTCAAGAGTGGCCTTGTCGGTTTCTATCTCAAATATGCAGTCGCCTTTTTTGATCTCGTCGCCGACTTTGACGAGGCAGTTGACGACGGTTCCTTCTTCCATTGTCTGGCCGAGTTGCGGTAGTCTTACTTCTTTTGCCATTTAGCGTATCCTTTTATTTTTGTAACGATTTCCCGACTTCGTTGGGATAGCTATTTTATTTTGGATTCCCGCCTTCGCGGGAATGACAGTGATTAGCTGCATTTAGCGTATCCTTTTATTTTTCGTTTTTTTCAGGCCGATATTTTTAAACCATTGCTTTTACGGTTTCAACAATTTTCTCGATGCTCGGGATGCTGGCGAGTTCGAGCG
>CAYNKU010000146.1:0-6029 GCA_964397865.1 uncultured Pirellulales bacterium
GACTAAAGCAGTGGTACAAACCCCATAAGGGCGAGCGTTTCGTCGCTTACGTACCGGACCGTTCCCACAGCCGAAATGAAGACGGTGTATCCGGGGTCGTAATCTCGAACCGCCGAGTAATCCATAACTGCGACCGCCGACATCGCGAATCTGAAAAGGGCGAACCTATCGAACTTTCATTCTCCATGCAAGGCAAACAGATACGACTCACCATCAAAACACCCAGCTGGGATATCAAAAATCAGATCGTGGACAAGGCCGGGCTCGAACGCCTCCGCAGGGCTCTGGCCAAAAATAATTTTCAAACGACGTGGCATTAGTACTCTGTCCTGGCTGCAAACCCGAACGGGCCATATCTTGCCGAAGATTCTCGGTGTTAAAAACAATCCATGTCGTTGCCAAGACTCAGTAGAGAGTTTTTTATTAAAAACCACTTTCCCCTTTTACCCCTGAGCAAACCCGGCGTCAAGAAATAATTCACGTCCCGGCCCCCTCGAAGCTTGAACCAGGCCGGGTCTTCATAATCGAATAGCTCAACCTTGCAGAGTCATTCGCTGCTCCAAACCTGCCCGGCGAGTAATAGGCTTTTTTCTTTACCATCTATCGCCAATCAGCCATAATACCTGCCATAAGGAAGTCCCTTGCACATTTACCGCAACATAAGCGAGACGAGTTGAAACTTGTCACCCGGATAATCCGCAGACAGCTCCCCTCGGCGCATATAATAATCCTTTTCGGCTCATACGCCCGCGGCGACGGGGTCGAAGATACCTGCACCCGGGGCCACATTACACACGAATATATCTCCGATTTCGACATCCTCGTCTTAACCCGCCTGGTAAAACTCCTCGCGGCCTAAAATAGGTCAGTTTGAGTTAATTAATCGCCCTTTTTGGCTCAAAAACAGCGACCCCCCCTTCCTTTTCTTAAAAACCGTCGTTTTTGACTTGACAATTTTGTTAACTGCGAGTATCATAATATTCTGAGGGATTGGGTTCCAGGGGTATATTGAGCACCAAATACAACGTAATATTTGTTTTAGATAGAGGAGAGAGTGATGAACAAATTTCCATCATTCGGGTTTTCACCATTTCGCTTTTATTCCCGTTAGCGTTAATACTTTGGTGAGGGTTGTATGCGCAGAAGGTTTATTAGCGGACTAGATGTAAAAATTAATTTTTTTTGGGAGGAGAGAATCATGTTAAAGAAATTGATTGTTTTAGTTTCAGTTATTTTGGTGGCTGGTTTGACAACGGACGTCTTTGCTACGGCCTGGACCGATCTGGCGCCGGCTGACCATTCCTGGTACACCCCGGGAAACTGGACCGGTAGTGAGGTACCCCACATCGGCACCAACGCCAATATCAGGAGTATGGGCGGAGAGTATCCAATTATCGATTCCGGGACCGCTACAGCTTATGCGCTGTATATCGAGGGTACCGATTCTGCCGATGTCCCGTCTTTGACAATGACCGGCGGTACATTTAATGTAGGGGTATCCGGAGGAGAGTCATTCAATATTGGACACGGTGATTTTACTTACGGAGTTCTTGACATGTATGACGGCGTTATCAATGTTACAGGTACCAGTTTCGTAGGTTGCCGGGGTTTCGGCACCATCAATATGTACGGCGGCGAAATCAATATGGAGTATTACAAGCATGGAAACAAAAGAGAAGTCACAGATGATCATGATGCCTTTTTGTATCTTTACGGCGGAATCATTAGTGCAACTGGTATAGAGCTGCGCATTGATTCACTTACAGACGTTTATGGTGGTACGTTGAGAATTTTAGGCGATTGGGTTTCACAAATGAATAACGCTGTAACTAACGGCGTCCTCATTGGCTACGGCGGAGCCGGCGATGTGATTGTGGATTATGACGATACTTATACACTGGTTACCGCGATTCCTGAGCCAATGACTGTCGCCCTGTTAGGTCTGGGTGGGCTATTCATTCGTCGAAGAAAATAGGATTTTTCTTAGAAGAAGCGGATAAAAAGGCAGGCTTCTTGACCTGCCTTTTTATTTTTGAGGAACATAGATAATAGTTAGCTCTGCTATTTTGATCAGTGAGATCGAGCCCCATTACATCTTCCCCCGGCACTTTCGTTCACAATGAGGAAAACTTCTATTGGGCAAAAGATTATCCCGACGAATTGAGAAAGGCACTGCCGAAACCCATGCTGAAGCGATACCACAAACCCGAACCAGGCCGGGTCTTCGTGATCGAATAACTCAACCTCGCAGAGTTATTTGTTTAGCCCTGTTCCCCTTCGGCAGTTTACGATCGTAAACCCTACTCTTGAGACTTACCCTTGACACCATCTTCTACATTCAATCCTCTCTCCTTATCAGATTGAGACTCACCCATAGCAAGGGTGGTGGGTTCCTGATTTTTTTTGCCTTTGAGCAGGCTTACTAAGATTCCCAGACCAAGTAACAAAAACCCAAGTATAACGACTCGCCAATAGGCAAGTTGTTTATATAAAATATACAGTCGGATTATAAAAGGGATCAATAAAATTGATGTGATGAATTTATCCTTTGTCCTGAACCAAAAGCCGGTTGCAATAAGTATTGTTGCCGCCAAAGCGATAAGATAGTTCCAGTGCCAGGAGTTTGGCAGGTAATCGAGCATAAGGCCAGCTAAACAAATAATTCCCAAAACCCTAAAAGCCTTGTGCATTTTTTCCCCGAACAAAAGGCATAGTATGATGGTTCCAAGACCGAATATACCGGCAAAAACCCCTGTTTCTGTTAAATTACAATAAGTGGCTACACAGGAGGTTTTGTCCCAGAAAAGCGTACCTATAGAAAAAATCATAATCGACGAAAAATAGAAATACGGGTTCCATCGACTCAGGCCGTAAAACAATAGTCCGGCTACCAAAGTTACGAAGCAAGTTTTTGTGTTTAAGTTGTATGGGTCTTCCGGCGAGAATCCTGCGGTAAGGACCACGCCGAGCAGATATATAAATGACACGAATAACAAAGGACGGCGCTTGAGGTGTATAGCTAACGCTGCAACAGCTAAACCAGTTAGTGCCAGCAATACCGGCGGGTAACAGATCAGAGCAAGACTTAGTTTGCTGGAGACAATAACAGTTTTTTCACTGATGGCCAACATAGTAGCAGCGAAAGGGATTAATAATATTATAAACTCAAACCACCCAAACTTTTTGCCTGAATGACGCAGCAGTTCACTAAATAGAAGCGAAGCTACAGCAATTAATGGCAGGAAGTCTCCGAAAACGCGTTCAAGCGTGAAAGTAAACGCCATTGAATATTGATGCATGCCGGTTGCTATGAGCAAAATCAACGAGAACAGGTATACCATAGACGGACTTTGAAGGAAGGCCGATGGTTTATCTTCCGAATCCTTTTTTGTTTTCAGTGATTGTATGATCACTAAAACGCCGCCGACCAGTATAATTAACCAAACGAACATCCAGAGTTCTCTGCGGGCAGACTCTTGTGTTGGATTAGAAGCGATGGCTTTTGCCAAAAATATTGGCGCGAAATAATTACAAATGATAAGAAGGCTAAGTCCGATGATAGAAAGCTGCTTGAAGGGGATTTTGGTGAAACGGTGCATCATAAAAAGTTTTATCAAGGCGATCAAAAAAGCTATGACAGCCAAAAGCAAGGCCAAGTTAATGTTTGTATCCGCGACGGCGCCTTGGGTTATGCTTGTGCCTATAAGCAGCAATGCGATTAAAATTACCAATGAGATAGCATCGTCGACTACTTTTTTGTAAACAACCAGCAACAAAGCACCGAGTATAGCCAACTCATAGACGTGAAGTGTTATGATGCAGGGTAGTGCCTTTATCAGGGAGTCTCCCTGAGCGAGAATCGGGCCCATTATTTTGGTGATACCATATGCAATAAAGGCAGCACTTAGGCAGTAAATAAAACTTCCGCCTGTGAGATTTAAAAATCTTTTTATGTCGGATATCTCCTCGGATATTGTTTTGGGCTTTCTTGCTTTAGGTTTGAAAGGCGGAGGAGTTGGTACGCGATTATTTTGGTTTGTGTTGTTGGAGTCTTCCATAACCACACCTTTCTTTATTTAAGGCGGTATATTATTGTTGGTCCCATCCATCAGGCGGAGGTGTTTTTGATGCCCATGCCCATGACAGATTTCCGGCAGGGTTAACTTCGTATCTTCTTTCATAACTTCCCAGGTAACTTGAACTTCTGCGGCTTTCGCCGTGCATTTTTTTCCTTAATTGTTTTGCCGCACTTATTGATTCTATGTGGCCGTCTATGAAAACAACATTTGATGAGCCGGAATTAAGGTCTGAACCTCCGTGATAAGTCGCAAAGCAGTCTTTGGCTTGTGGCGTCGGCGTTATCAGCAAAACCGTATCATCCAAGGCCGTGGTGCTTAACGGCGCAGAAAGCCATTTAGCTGGGTATTTAGGGTGGTCGGGTCTGACAGTCCAGGAGTTTTCTTCGGCAAAAAAGAAAACTTTACTTGGGTCTCTTACCTCGGATGCTTTCAGCACACCCCCCGGTTGCGTTGAGCCGAGATAGCCGTTTATGCTGTAGCTTAGCTGGGGGTTGATGTCTATTTGGGGATTGTGGTTTGGATTTTCACATCCTCTGGATGCTGCGTAGCGACGGAACGTTGGACATGGGCCAATATCAGTAAAATATTCCCACATAACACCTTTGTATTCTGGGTGCTTGGCCATAAATTCACTGTGATATGACATTGCCCTATCATGCCAGCGGCACCCTATCGGGTGGTCTTTTGTATCGGAAATTTCCTTATAAAGCCATTCATTTGTTTTTCTGGGAAAGAAGTCGTCATTGTCATTGAGATAGCACTTACCAGCCATTGCGTATTGGTGCAGGTACGATGCGCAAACTACTTTTACTGCTCTTGAGCGAGTCCTGCTAAGTGTGGGCAGAAGTATGGCAAGCAGAAAGAAGATGATAAGAATTACAATGAGTAATTCCAGAAGAGTAAATGCTTTTTTGTTGCGAATTTCAGCAAAAATAGTCATTGGCAATAATTTTCCTTAAAACCCGTTTTTGTTTCAAGGAAATTCTTATAATTTATTTAGCTTGGAATTTCCCCTTATTTGCTCCATGCGACCGTCGTCAAGAAATAATTCACCCTTTCCTGGCTGTTAGAGTCTGGCGATGAATACTACAACGACGAGGTGGACCTGAATAAAAGCGGCGTTGTAGATGTAAACGACCTTTGCGTCTTAACCAACGAATGGCTGCAATAGGTGTTAAGAACCTCTAAAATTTTTCTGAAACATATCCGGGCTTGTTCTTTTTCCCGTGGATGCAGGCGAAAGTTAGTCCTGTGCTGCTTCAATGGCGTCGGTGAGGTTGAGGGTGCGTTCGTAAAGTGCCCGGCCGATGATAGCGGCGGCTATCGTTTCCAGTGATACTAACTTTTTGATATCATCGACAGTCACCACACCGCCCGAGGCAACGACCGGCGCCTTCACAGAATCGGCCAGCGCTTTTGTTCGCTCGAAGTTCGGCCCTGTCAACATTCCATCCTTTGAGATGTCGGTATAGATTATCGCAGCCAGGGGCAGGGTGTCGGCGGCAAGAGCAAATTCGATAACGGTCTGTGGGCGGTCTTGTGTCCAGCCGTGAGTTGCGATCTTTGAGCCGCGGGCATCAAGACCGAGCGCGATCTTATTGGGAAATTTTTCCGCCATCTGACTGAACCACTCGAAGTCGTCGAGCGCTTTCGTACCTATTATTACGCGCTCGACACCGATATCGAGCAGTTGTTTGATAGAGTCTTCGTTACGAATGCCGCCTCCAACCTCGATCTTGAGTTTTCCAAGTGCCGCTATTTCAGCGATGGTATTGGTATTGACCGGTTTGCCCGCCTTTGCGCCGTCGAGGTCAACGATATGGAGCCATTTCGCGCCGGCGGCGATAAAATCTTTGGCCTGGTCGGCGGGGTTGTCACGGTAAATGATCTTGCGATCGTATTCACCCCGGATGAGTCGGACGCATTTGGCGTCTATAAGATCGATAGCCG
>CAYNKU010000147.1:0-6009 GCA_964397865.1 uncultured Pirellulales bacterium
TATCCTATTTAAGTTGGTATCATCGATGATAGCATATTTTACTCTTTCAGGAGGTGGCCATGAAAATAAAGCCGCATTACATAATCTGCATCATTGGATTACTGTGTATAGATTATCCTGTATTTGCCACCGCTCTGGATGACTATATTGCTCAACCCAATCCGAACTATGGCTGGTCTGAAATCGATTCTGTCTATGACGGCAGTATTTGGACAACCAATACCACCGCGACCAATCTGATGCTGACCTCTCAAAGCTGGCGTTCGGCGGACGAAGTGGACACAACCGAATGGACTCACTGGGTGACGGTGATCGAGCCAGGCGGATTGGTGATTTCTCTGGCCGGGGGGGTGCACGATACCGCGTTGATTCTGGTCAACGGCGGCGACATTGGCGAACCAGCGCCCAGCATTGACCCGGCTGACCCGAATCACGCCGAATTTCGTGACTTGGCGCTAGGCACACGCTCTGTCATCGTTGAGCTGCGCGGCGTTCCCAATCAGCCACTGCTGTTTGCCGATGACCCAAACTCGCGCACAGAAGACGAGATCATTGCTTACTCGTGGGATAAGTTTTTGCAGGGTGGTGACTACTTCTGGCCGGTGCAGTTGCCGATGGTTCAATCGGTAATCGCTTGTATGGATGCGGTACAAGAGTTTTGCCCATCTGTGAACAAATTCGTGCTAACCGGCGGTTCCAAGCGTGGCTGGACCGCATGGCTAACCGCCGCGGTAGACAGCCGTGTTGTGGCTGTTGCTCCTATAGTCAGCGATCTGTTGAACATGCGGCGAAGTTTTGCGCATCACTGGTCTTGTCACGGCTTCTGGGCCGATGCTTTGAGCCCGTATGAAGATCTTGGCATTTTCGACTGGTTCGATACCTTACGCGCTGATGAGTTGGTGGCCATCGTGGACCCGTATGCCTACCGCGCCGATTTGACCATCCCGAAATTCATCGTTACCGCTTCAGGCGATGATTTCTTTGTACATGATTCAATACAGTTTTATATCGACGAGTTGATCGGTGAAACTTACATCCGTACTGTGCCGAATACTAATCATTATCTCGAGGGGGCGTTTGATACGGTGTTCGAAAATATGGTGCCCTATTACGATGCGTTCCTGCGCGGCCAGTCGAGGCCGTATCTTTCGTGGTCACTTGAAGATGACGGTTCGATGATCGTTTTTACAGATCCAGATGTTACCCTGCTGGAGGTAAACCTATGGGTAGCAGACAACCTGACTGCTCGCGATTTTAGGCAGGTGACCATCGGTAATTCATGGACATCTACCACGCTGGTTGAAAGTTCGCCGGGCTCAGGGGTGTATGTGGCCGACCCAGGTATGCCAGCAACCGGATGGCGCTCGTATTTTGTCGAGGTGGTCTATGACTTTGCAGGCTCTCTTGCAGGAGAGCTTGATGGTTTTGATTACCATTTTACCACCGAGATGAGGGTGCTGCCTGAGATGCGTCCCTATGAGGCGGACTGGACCCACGACCGACAAACTAACCTTAAGGATTTTGCTATACTGGGCGCTTACTGGCTTTCCGATACACCATACTATGACGTGATGCCTCGCCGTACCGGCGACGGTATTATCAATCTGGCAGAGTTAAGCACTTTTGCACTGCATTGGCTTGGAGGCCAATAGACCAAAAATATGGCAGGCGGCTCGGAACGAACCGTGAACCGCCGATACACGGATATTAAAGCCTTGGATGTTTCCCGGCAGCAAAGATGTAAACAATGGCGAGTTAGAGCATAGTAAGCAATCGATTTAGCTTGCAAAAGTAAAACGAGCATGTATTCTATAATAGGTTGTTAAAACAAAATACGAGCAAGGAAAAATAGTCTAACGGGCGGATTATTATGAATGGTATAGAAATAAATAATTGGCTATTTTGGACTTTAGCATCACTTTTATTGGTGGGGATAATAGGCCATTTTCTCGTTTACAGAATCCTGCTTGCACTTACCGGGCGCACAAAGACCCTTACGGATAACCTGTTTGTTAGGCATTGCTATCGTCCCTTCCAGTGGATTATTATATTTTTAGCTATACGCTTGATTTTGCCTGTTAAGATACCTGAAGAGTATCATCCCATTTTACAGCAAACCATGAGTCTATTGTTTATAGCCTTAGTCTCATTCTTAATCATAAAAGCAACATACGTTTTGGATGGATACGTCATTGGACGTTTCGATATCAACGAAAAAGATAATCTCAGAGCCAGGAAGGTGCGTACACAATTAAATGTCTTAAAACGAATAGTGATTATCGTGGTGTGTATTTTGGCCCTGGGGATGACGTTAATAACCTTCGAGAAAGTTCGCCAGCTCGGGACAACTATCCTGGCATCAGCTGGAATTATCGGTATAGTTGTCGGTATGGCCGCCCAGCGGACAATAGGAACTTTTATTGCCGGCCTTCAGATAGCTTTTACTCAACCTATTCGCATAGATGATGTAGTTATTGTGGAAAACGAATGGGGCCGAATAGAAGAGATAACTTTAACCTACGTGGTTGTAAAAATCTGGGATTTGAGACGCTTGGTTGTACCAATTACTTATTTTATTGAAAACCCTTTTCAGAATTGGACTCGCCGTACAGCAGATTTGCTGGGTACGGTGTATATTTATGTTGACTATACAGTGCCGGTTGAAGCAGTACGTGCCGAACTTCAGAAGGTCCTGAGAGATTCTGAATTGTGGGATAGCAAGGTATGTGTGCTACAGGTAACCAATACCTCCGAGCAAGCGATCGAACTAAGAGCTTTGATGAGTGCCCAGGATGCATCGACGGCCTGGTCTCTTCGCTGCCATGTTAGAGAAAAGCTTGTCGAATTTATACAAAAGAATTATCCGGAAAGTTTGCCGAAATTACGTGCATCATTTCAGCAGCTACCCGACAAATAGATGAGTCCATGCGACAGCAAAGTTGTCTGCTGATTTGAAGGTAAGTTTGTCTGGTTTTTACTGAAGACATATGTTAACTTAATCATAAAAATTGTGTAGAGAAATACAGGTTTATAAAGACTAAGAGCACCTACTCGCTAAGACATTTATGAATTTGGCACGTAAAATAAGAAAAAATGTAACTACTAATCTCCTACAGTTAGGTCGAAATCTGGCCAGCAAGGGTGATTATCATTCAGTTGAGAGACTTAGAACAATCATGCGGATATTCTTTCGCTCTCTGATTCCTTTAAGGCAGAGACTTCGAACCAATATTCGCTGTGCCAACTTGAACCCGGATGGGTTAGTGGACGCCTATTTCGAAAGGTCAATTGATCAGACGATTATGCTTGCCCATGGATTCCGAGCCGATTTTAATATTAATATGCTGGCAGAACAATTTCGATTTGATGAGACTTTCAGTATACTTGAACAGACTTATGCAAAAGGTAAAGGACTCATAACAATTGCACCTCATATTTCAGGCTATCCGGTTTACGGTGCTATTATTTCTTCCAGAATCCCCTGTACAATCTATCTGCGCCGTAATCAGGATCCTCGGAAGATGAAAATTACCGAAACACTTGGCAGGGCTTCGAAATCTGAATTGATCTCGCCGCCGGTCGGTGCGACAAAAGCACAGCGTCTGCAGGTAGCAACCGACGCATTGAGGATGGGCAAGATGCTGTTTCTGACACCCGACACTCCGAAAAAACCAAATAATGGTGTTGCTGTGGAAATTCTGGGTAGAACCGCTTATTTCCCTCTCGGCGTTTTTATCATGTCTCTGCGTACGGGTGCCCCGGTTTTGCCTGTCTGGTGGTACTGGAAAGAGGGTTTTTATCATGTTAGTTATGATCAACCGATCGAATTGGAAAGGGGTGGTCATCTCAAAAAAAAGGCCGGGGCTGCTATGAAAAAATGGGGCGAAAAAGTCAACCGCTTTGTCCATGAACATCCGGAAATGTGGTGGAACTGGCTGGATAAACGATGGACAAAAATTCTTCGAGAGGGTACGCTTTAATCAATAAATATGAATGTATACTGAGGGGGTAAGGAACGTATTATTTGACAAGACTTCCTAGTCTGAGTCTAGACACCCGCCCGGGTCATTGGAAAACCATCGAGAATGGCCGAGGATGACAGATCGAGCTATGAGGAATAAATTGGGCAGAGTGGGAGGCTTTCGGGCGCAATAGGTGGTCACACTGTTACTCTCCGCTTTCCGCAAGACAAGGAGAATAAATGCGGAATACTCTTATAAAAACTGATACTAAAAACAGGAGCAGGCCAACCTCAGAACTACATCTAACCCACAAAAGCCATCATCCGGTAATCTATTCTACAACCTCAAATCCAGTCAAAGCTGCAAACTCCTTGATCTCTTTTCTAAGATTACCATAAAACATTACTTGATGGCATCCCCAGCTCCCAAACCACTTGTTACCCCTGAATACTCCCTCGTCTGGACGGGAAGGTAATAGATAGGACTCTTCCGGATTGTCAAGTCGAATGACTGCCTTGTTTCTACAGATCGCATCCCGAAAATTGCGATAGAGAGCATTCCCATCGAGTATTGTGCCGGTATGGATTGATACCTTTTTCCTATATACGTCAAACTTGACAACTGAAACGGCTTCATCTGCCGGCCAGGTTACTGTTGGAGCAACAAGAGTAGCCTCCGGCGGAATGCTCTTAGGTCGCGCACCCGTATTCATGATATGATCTCTGATCGTATAAGGAATTCTGTCGTCCCCATGAGGAGTGATTGGAGCCCCACAGTGAGCGATAATGATCACGTTCTTGGGTCGATTACCAATCGGTTCAAAACTCCAGTCATTTAAAATGTCCCCATCAAACCCGGAATAGCCTCCCGTTATATACTGCCCAATCAGCATCGTAGCTAAGCAATCTATATGAGCCTGGCAGGAACCTGGTACGTGTTTTTTGCTGAACTCCATCCAAGCCATGGCAGGCAGCGCGCTTAATTTCTTCTGTTTCTTGAACATGTACCAGCTGGTTAATGTTACTGCCTGGGTATCGTATTTCTCATGTAATTCATTAAGTCCCAGGTATAACTTAGATGCTCTTATTACATCTTTTCTTTTGACGCCTCTCCTTACTTCTGTGGCCTCATTTATCCACACATCGGCCATTTTTTCAGCTACTTTTTCAGTGATTTTCTCGATTTCCTGATTTAGCTCCTTGAGCCTTACAATTTTTATATCTATACCAAGATATTCCTTTAATCTCTTGGGATAGATCCGATCATACTCCGATGGCTCTTCCGCCATGGTTACCGGCCAACCGAACTGGTCCAATGGATTAATTTTATCATAATCCTGGACGCTTAAAATTTTTGCGCCCCTTAGTTGTTTTACAACTTTTTCCGCCGAATTATACTTTGACTGATTTGCACAACCCATATTTGCTAATGTCATAACACTTGCTATTAGCACTAAACAAAGTATGCGATTAAATTTTTCTACCATGAGCCTTTCCTTTCTTCTTAGTGACTATTCGGGCCCTTCGGGCCGGATTTTTCAGTTCGGCCGGTCAACACAAGCAACCTCAAAACAACAACTTGGAATCAGTTTGCCCATTCTTGGGCAGTTGTCAAGGTTTTTTTTAGTTTTCATCACTCTTTCCACTCAAAAAAGTTATTGATAAAGCAGCGCGATTGAGTTGGTCGGTCAGGAAATAATAGCCGCGGGGAAATTGTTCGGTCAGATTTGTTATCTGCTCGGCAAAATCTATCGCTTTTTGATAGACTTCGAGGTTCTCAAACATGAAAGCCATTCTCTATTCCTTTTGAGCAGTTGAACAGTTGAGCAGTAGACCGCAGGTGATTGGCCGTTTCGGGGCTTTAATCTCAATTATCAGCATAAGCCGATTCTTCACCTGTTCACCTATCTACTGCTCACCTGCTCTATTTTTTCAGCCTTCGGCTGAAAAAACGGGCCGCACCCTTTTAACGATCGCTGGTCTTTATTCGATAACAGGCTGTGTCGCAATTGCATTACAGTACTATTGTTTTCTTAGTTACTACCGCA
>CAYNKU010000148.1:0-5979 GCA_964397865.1 uncultured Pirellulales bacterium
ACACCAGCCTCCCCTTCCCGCCCCCACTCCACCATACCGCAAGAACTCAAAAATACCACCAACCCCACAAGTAAAACATTCCTTATTTTCACTGCCTGACCTCATTCATCAGCAATATTATTCATTATTCACTATTCACTGTTCATTATTTAGTGAGTTTCTCGAAGCGGGCCTGGAAGAATCGCAGGTACTCCGGTTCATAGACCATCTTCAATCCCTTGACCTTGTTTCTTCTGTCCCAGACTTCGTACACGGTCTCAGCGGTCACATCCATATGTGCCTGCGTATATACGCGCCTCGGCAGAGTCAGCCGGACAAGTTCCAGCTTCGGATAGTTATGCTCGCCGGTCTTGGGGTTTCGCCCCGCCGAGACTATTCCCCTTTCCATTACCCGCACGCCGGATTCGGCGTACAATTCAGCCGCCAGGGTCTGCGCCGGAAACTCATCCTGCGGCAGATGAGGCAAAAAGCCTTTGGCGTCGATAAAGACAGCGTGCCCGCCGATAGGTTCGACTATAGGTATTCCCTCCCTGATCAGAAGATTTCCTAAATACTCCACCTGCCCCACGCGTGCCCGGACATGATCATACTGCACGCTCTCGATGATCCCCCTTGCCATCGCCTCCATATCGCGGCCGGCCATTCCGCCGTAGGTATGCAGCCCCTCGTAGACGACCACCATGTGCCGGGCCTTTTCGAAGATATCCTCATCGTTGACCGCAAGCCACCCGCCGATATTCACCAGGCAGTCCTTCTTCGCGCTCATTGTCGCGCCGTCGGAATACGAGCATATCTCCCTGAGTATCTCGGCGATGGTTTTGTTTTCGTAGCCGGCCTCGCGGGTCTTGATAAAGTAGCAATTCTCCACCAGCCGCGTCGCGTCGAGCATCACCTTGATACCGACCTTTTGACACAACTCATAAACCTGCCGGAAATTCTCCATACTCACAGGCTGACCGCCCGCCATATTCACATTGCCCTCGAACGAAATATACGGGATCCTCTCCGCCCCGAACTTGTCTATCAGGCCCTTAAGTTTATCGAGGTTGATACTGCCCTTAAATGGATGTTTGCTTTTAGGGTCATGAGCCTCGTCGATAATAACATCCGCGAACGTCCCGCCGGCGAGTTCCTGGTGCAGCTTGGTCGTCGTAAAATACATATTCCCCGGCACCACATCGCCTTTTTTTATCATTATCTGGCTGAGGATATGTTCCGCCCCGCGTCCCTGGTGCGTGGGCACGACGTACTTGTAGCCGTAATACTTTTGAATGGCGTCGACCATATTATAGAAGTTTTTCGAGCCGGCGTACGCCTCATCGCCCAGCATGATCCCCGCCCACTGGTTGTCCGACATCGCGCCGGTGCCCGAATCGGTCAGCAGGTCGATATACACATCCTCGCTTTTCAATAGGAAGGTATTGTAGCCCGCCTGTTTAATGCACTTTTCGCGGTACTCGTGTGTGGTCATTTTGATAGGTTCTACGGCCTTTATCTTAAAAGGCTCCGCCCAGCTTCTTTTTTTACTTCTTATCGATTCCATATCCGTTACTCCTCTGCTAAATAAATTTTCATTGCAGATATTAGTCCTCTTCGCCGCCAAAGTCCAGTGTATTTTCATTTAGCTGCAGAAAACATATTCTTGTCAAGTTTTTAATAAAAACTGACTCAGAAAGAAAATTCTTGAGAGCCCAAGGTGAATTCTGTAAGATTATTACAGTTGTTCGGAGAAAATCGCGTTTTGTAACCGTTTAAATAGGAAATGCTGGATAGTTAGCACAATCTTATTTTAAAAGGCCCGATTTATGGACAAGTCAAGTTCGGATAACGATATTGGAGAAATGCCTGAAACTGTACAACCTGAGCCAAATAAAGTAAACTGGCTTTGTATTATTTCCGGGATGTTCGCACTACTTGGTTTTTTATGTGTTTTTAGTTCATTTTTTTTGTCTTGGCCGCCGTATTATGCCAGAACGATTGTTGTTATCTCGCTTGCTGTTATATCACTCGTGTTAAGTATTACTGCCTATGTTCTCGCTTTACTTAGAGGACATAAATCACAAAAGCTAAAAAGCAAAAATTACAAAATATTCAGAAGCTTGGTTTTTATTGTTTTGATGCTCATAGGTATAGCGTGGTCATACGGGATAGCAAAGGGTTTTTATTACGAAGGCGATTATATGATCGGCTTTCATCCGCCTATTTTATTTGCGATGCCATTTGTTGCAGTGCTTCTTTTATTAGCTGCGATATTTTTGTTCCGCAAAAAGAGCTTTTGGGCCTTTTGTTTCACAATTGCGCCAATCATAATCATAATTACCCTCCTTAATGGCCGAGCAATAGCGGACAGGTCATGGGAAAAAAGTATTAATAAATACTCTGATCACAACTTGGCCATTTTGGAACAAATATCAAAATCCGAGATTGACAGATCACACGATGGTAATAATATCGAATCGCTACTATACGACGAGCAATATCTTTGTGCCATACCCGAATTTAAATGGTATTGCAGGCAGCATATTGCTGCTCCCGAAAATGTTTTCTATGGTTTTCGTTTAGCAGGGATTCCCCATGTCAGAGTTCAGAAGATAAGACATGGATATAGAGGAATTGCCTATTTGCGGAATCCCGAAGAGTTTGACAAATTGAGTAAGCTAAGT
This sequence comes from uncultured Pirellulales bacterium, assembly GCA_964397865.1. Taxonomy (GTDB): domain Bacteria; phylum Planctomycetota; class Phycisphaerae; order Sedimentisphaerales; family Anaerobacaceae; genus CAYNKU01. Next base: position 2,664 of record CAYNKU010000148.1, read on the forward strand.
TCACTGGATTATAATAGGACCAAAAATAAAAACTGGATTATATGGGATTCTGTCCATCTTCCATAATCAGATATTTATTGGAACTGATGATTCCCTTATTTCCCTCAATTCGTTTTCATTTTTGAATTGACTTGCTTGCGCGAGCATATTATTATTTTTTACTTAAGAACTTATGCTCTAATCGCACTAATTTTTCAAGGAGAACCGAATATGCTTAAAAAACAAATCAATTCAACCGATAAGACCGCAAATATCTCAAGGCGGGATTTCGTAAGGGGCGCCGCTTCCGCCGTCGCCGCCTTTACCATCGTCCCAAGCTGCGTCCTCGGTGCCAACGGCCAAACTCCCCCGAGTGACAAACTCAATATCGCCGGCATCGGCGCGGGCGGCAAAGGCTTCGTCGATATCTCCGAAGTCAGCAGCGAAAATATCGTTGCCCTCTGCGATGTCGACGATAAAAACGCCGCCAAGACATACGATAAATTCCCAAACGCGAAAAAGTACCGTGATTTCAGAAAAATGCTCGACGAGATGGACAGCCAGATCGACGCCGTCACGGTAACCACCGCCGACCACACCCACTTTGTTATCGCGATGACCGCCATTATGAAGGGCAAACACGTCTTCTGCCAGAAGCCTCTTACTCACACCCTCGAAGAGGCCCGCGTACTTGCCGAAACCGCCAGAAAGTATAAAGTCGCCACGCAGATGGGTATCCAGGCCCAGGCCAACGAAGGTACACGATTGTTCTGCGAATGGGTCGCCGACGGCGCGATCGGTAATATCCGCGAGGCCCATGCCTGGACCGACAGGCCCGCCGGCTGGTGGCCACAGGCCGTTGACAGGCCGACGGAAACCCCGCCCGTACCCGACACCCTCGACTGGGACCTGTTCCTGGGCCCGGCGCCGGTTAGGCCATACAATCCCATCTACACGCCCTTCAAATGGCGAGGATGGTACGACTATGGCTGCGGGGCACTCGGCGATATGGGCTGTCATATCCTCGACCCGCTTTTCAGATCTATCAAACCCCCGGCCCCGGCAAGAGTCCAGGCAAGTTCGACCAAAATATACGACGAAACATACCCCCTCGCTTCGATGGTCACCTATGAGTTCCCCAAAGGCAAAAATACACCCGCTTTTAATCTTACCTGGTACGACGGCGGACTTATGCCCCCAAGACCGATGGACCTCGAAGAAGGCCGAAGCCTCGGCAAGAATGATATAATGCTCATCGGCGACAAGGCCACTATAATAATGACCTACGGCCGGCCCCCAAGATTGATCCCCGAATCGAAAATGAGAGAATACGAGCTGCCGCCGAAGACTCTTGAGCGGTCACCCGGCCACTATGTAGAATGGATACAGGCCTGCAAAGGCGGCAAACCCGCCGGCGCAAACTTCGATTACTCCGGCCCCTTGACCGAGGCCGTCCTGCTCGGCAATTTAGCTATCCGAACCGGCAAAAGGCTCGTCTGGGATTCGAAGAATCTGAAAGTGACAAACGTCCCCGAAGCAAACGAGCTTGTACGCAAGGAATATCGCAAAGGCTGGGAAATATAATTATCGATAAGTTCCTGAGGTATAAGATGGATCGCCGCGATTTTTTAAAAAGCGTTAGCGCCTCTGCAGTCGCACTTTTTATCCCAGGCTGCTTAAACGCCAATAACCCGTCAGCCGCCAAGCCTAAAAAGCCCAACGTGATTTTAATACTCACCGACGACCAGGGCTGGGGTGATATCACCTCACATGGCAACGAACTGATCGACACTCCCGTAATGGACAAAATCGCCGCCGAAGGCGCAAGGTTCGACCGCTTCTTCGTAAGCCCCGTCTGCTCTCCCACCCGCGCAAGTGTCCTTACCGGCAGATATCATTTGCGAACCGGTGTCCACGGCGTCACACGAGCCTACGAAAATATGCGAGCCGGCGAAGTCACTATCGCCGAAATCCTCAAACGCTCCGGCTATGTCACTGGCTGCTTCGGCAAATGGCACAACGGCGCATATTATCCCTACTACCCCACCGCCCAGGGTTTCGATGAATTCTACGGCTTCTGCGCCGGCCACTGGAACAATTATTTCGACACCACTCTCGAACACAACGGCAAAGAAATAAAAACCAAAGGTTATATCACTGACTGCTTCACCGATGCCGCGATCGGCTTTATCGAAAAAAACAAGGACAAACCCTTCTTCTGCTACCTGCCCTACAACGCGCCGCATACCCCCTTCCAACTGCCGGATAAATATTTCGATAAATACAGAAGCCGCGGCCTCGACGACCGCGTCGCCAGCGCCTACGGAATGTGCGAAAATATCGACGATAACATCGGCCGAATCCTAAAGCGCCTCGACGAACTGAAATTAACCGACGATACCATTGTTTTGTTCCTTACCGACAACGGCCCGAACGGCAGAAGATTCAACGGAAATATGAGAGGCGCCAAGAGCAGTCCCCACGAAGGCGGCGTACGCGTACCGCTGTTCATCCGATGGCCCGACCGCATCACACCCGGCCAAAATATAAAACAGATCACGAGCCACATCGACCTGCTGCCGACCATTACCGAACTATGCGGCGTCGATTATACCGGCGATCGGGTCCTCGACGGCGTCAGTCTCGTCCCGCTGTTAGACGGCAAAATCGCCCGCTGGCCCGACAGACTGATCTTCACTTTCCTCTTCCCGAACCAGGACCAGACTTTAGTTCCCGGTTCAGTCCGTTCACCTAACTTCCGTGCGGTATACCAGAGAAAAACCTGGTCGCTGTTCGATATGGTTCGAGACCCCGGCCAGAAAACCGACATCGCCGAAAAATATCCCGACGTTCTGAAAAAATTGCGAACCGCCTATGAGAAAAAATGCGCCGAAGTTATAAAGAATGGTTTCGATCCGCTGCCCGCTCACTTAGGCCATCCCCATTGGCCCGAAGTCGTACTGCCGGGCCACGAAGCCGCTCTTGTAAAGCCAAACGATTCCGGCATCAGTTACTACCAGAGAAACGGCTGGGCCAACGACTGGATAGCAAACTGGACCGATACCGACGCCTACCCCTGGTGGCCTCTTGAAATAATCCGCTCCGGCACTTACGAAGTAACTTTGATGTACACCTGCGCAAAGGAAAACCTCGGCGCAACCGCGGTCGTTGAAATAGCAGACAAATCCCTCGAAGCCGTCGTTACCGAGGAATACGACCCGGCCTTTTTGCCGAACTATGACCGTACCCGCAGAAACGGCGTACCCGAAAAAACATGGAAGCCTTTAACTCTCGGTTCGGTCAAGCTGGATAAGGGTTCCACGAAGGTCGTCATCCG
>CAYNKU010000149.1:0-5958 GCA_964397865.1 uncultured Pirellulales bacterium
CTCATGAATAATCCTGTCAATTCCCATCAGCCGACTCTCCTTCAAGATGCGTGATGCCTTTTAGCCTTTTCAAAGCATAACGACTATAAATATGACCGATCAAGCCGCATAGAATTCCATAACCTGCCATGGGTATTAGCATATTGAGGAATATCCAGGGTTCGCCAAACTGAATGGGGACGCCTGCAACAACTAAAATGGCATGGATGCCGTAAAGGGTTGGCCAAAGCAGTGCTAAAGGGCCAATTCTAGGCCTTTGCCAGAGATACAGAAAGACAAGAAACGGAACAACATACAGTGCTGAGAGCGGCTGCATATATTTAATCGGTAAGTAGCCAAGAAGTCCCAGTATTACTGATATAAAAACACAACTGCCAAATACCATTGCAACAACATATCCAATCCATTTCTTTTTCTTCATTGATTCCGGTACTGATATTGATATTGACCCTTCACCAGCGTATACTCGTTGAGTTATCCGCTCGACAATTTTACTGCCCCATTTCGGCACACTTATAATAATCACACATATCATCGAAATAATTAACACAAAAATAGAAATGCCAAACAGAACCATATTCCCATTTCGATAAGCGATACCTCCAAAATATGAAGGGATTGCGATGCCTGCAAACAGGCATAAATTGATTGTGAGGAAAATCAGAAAAGGGATGGTTCGATTTTGGGCATACTTGCGCGTCCATTTCGGTATTTCTTTGAGCTTTTCCGCCTTTTCAATCGGTGATTTATTATTTTGCTTATTGTTCATTAGTATTCTCCTGCAAATGTGCCGCTGTTTTCAACTTTTTCAATGCGTATAGGCTGTAGATATATGCAATCAGGCCGGTTATTACTCCAGTTACTGGGGTTGCCAGATACATCTCATCACCTGGTTTGAGTAGACCGCCTTGTGAAAATGTCAGAATTGGCACTTTAAAAAGTATTGCAATTGCCCAGCCACCATATAACCCTGCCCAAAGATAGCCTATAAAGCTGCCGCGCGCCCATCGCCAGTTTGCGAATATTAATAACAGACAGACATATAATGCGGATATCGGCACATCGAGATGAGCAGGAAAAACTCCTCGCTGCTCCATTATTACATGGATAACAATACATGTTATCAATGGAAGTGGCAGGAATTTTCTGATTCTTTGTACACTCTGGCTTTGGGGAATTCCGGTCTTTGTGAAATAACGGGCTTCGTGTCTGTCCGAGGTGATGACAAAGTATAAAAACCCGGTCACATACAATATCATCATAATCGCTGCGAAGATGAACCGGCTTTTCAGGAAGAAGTAAACACCCAACGAGACTGCACCGAAAAGCACAATAAAAATCAATGAAAAAACAATCAAGGATGCTGTTCTGCTTTCAGCATAGCGTCTGACCCATTTGGGAATTTCTTTGAGCTTTTCAGCGTCCTGCGGCACTTTATTTTGCTGTGTTTCCATAAACCGACCCCTTTCAATACAAAATTTGATTTCCTGTACATAACTCAAAATCCGATTGTTTATATATTATCGCAAACAAGTTTGCATTGCAAACAAAAAATAAAAAAATTATTTAAAAAATTGGTCTTGAGCCGGCTTCTGATACTTCGGTCGGCTTGGGCCGGTTTGTTCCTGATCGGACCAGGCAGAAGTGGGGGGGCGAAAGTTCGATAACCTGGTCGTTTAGGCCGTTTTGCCTGCCTAAAATCCCTCTTTTATGACCTTCTGATCCGCCCGGAAATACAAAGGGTACTCAAACTGACCGTTTCGATCGAAAAAACTTGTTTAAATCCTTATCAGATAAAGATTTAACTTAATTGCCGACATAGTGCCATAGGTACGTAGTCGGCCTCAACCAACGCAATACGATATACGCATCACACACGACGCAATACGAAATACGCAATACGCTCAAACTGGCCACCCGGTCAGTTTGAGAAGACTGCCTAAAAATTGCCAGTTTATGGTTGAAATCCAAATCGAAATACGGTATTTAATATTGAATTTTCTATCGGGTTACCGGTCTATCTGTTTGTCGGGTAATCCACACCAGCCGAAGAGAAAAAAGTTTAGAGAACAGGATGCTCTAATAATTAGTATTTGGGATTTATTATGGCACGCGGCCGCCGAAAAAAAGCGCTTTATGAGGTAATCGCGAGGAATCGCTCGAAGCCGGTCTACGAAAAGATCGACCCCGTCGCCGGCAGAAAAGATACCTCCGACGATACCGCTGCGCCGTCAGGCAGCGATCTCGGCACCCGTCAGTTAGTTGCCGGATGGCCGAGAAGGCCCAGGCTCCTGCAGTTTAACGCGGGCAGAATGGAACTTTCCCTGCCGTATCCGCTCGCGATTGCGCTTTTGCTAACGGGAATATTGATGCTGATAATCTCTTTCAGACTCGGCCAGTTCAATCCCGTCCCGGCCGTCGAAACTCCCTCGCTTCAGTCAGCGAATCCCCAGCGGCAGACTGCTCCCGGGAGCTCTTTTCCCGTCATAACCGCCGAATCCGCCCCTCGAGCACCGGTGCAAACCCCCGTCGGCGAACCCGTCCGCGGCAGCGGAGGTAATAGAATAGTGATAAAGCAGCATCCCGAGAGAAGACACCTCGAACCGGTCCAGAGGTTTTTCGCCGAAAACGGTATTCAAACCGAGATACTGCAAAGAAGTTCCGGCTATTTTCTGGTAACAAAAAATACTTATAATAATCCGAACAGGCCCGGAACAGATGGCTTCACCGCAAAAAAAGAAATAATCGAAAAAGGTTCACGTTACAAAGCTCCACAGGGCTACGAGAGTTTCGCACCAACGCTCTTCAGCGACGCCTACGGAGAAAAAGTTAACTAAGTTAGGAGAATTTTTAATGTCTATTGATCCATCCTTGAAAGTAAAAGACGCCCTCGCGAGGCACCGAAACGTTCTTACACGAGCCGAAAGAATCAAACGGCTCAAAGATGAAGAAAAATGGGCCGAGGGTGATGACGTCGTCGGACTGCCGAAAGTTGCCAATCGAAAGGTCCACACCGCCAAAAAGACAAAAACCGAACTGACAGAAGCCGTTGCTGAAGAAGCCGCAGCCGAAACCACTGAAACCGAAGAAAAAACCGAATCAGAAAAATAATCGCTTTTCACTGCCGCTGTTCGGCAAGACCGTAAAAGCCGGATCGCGGCAGATTCCCTTTCTATGAAAAATATTCTCGCTGACAGAACAAAACTAATCGATTCGAGCGGTATCAGAAAAGTCTTTACCCTGGCGGCATCGCTCGAAGACCCGGTGAATTTCTCTATCGGCCAGCCCGATTTCGATGTCCCCGAAGAGCTGAAACAAGAGGCGATAAACGCGATCATCTCCGGCCGGAACAAGTATTCACAAACCGCCGGCGACAATATCCTCAGGGAAAAACTCGCCCGGCGGGTAAAGAACAGCCTCCCCTGGCCCGATCCCGCGATACTTGTCACCAGCGGCGTAAGCGGCGGACTTTTGCTTGCCTTTCTTACACTCGTAAACCCCGGCGATGAAGTCATCGTGCCCGAGCCCTACTTTGTAATGTACAAGCACCTTGTAAATATGCTCGGCGGAAAATGTGTCTTTATCGACACCTACCCCGATTTTCGCCTGCCCGTCGATAAGATCGCCTCGGCCGTAACGGAAAAAACAAAAATGATCATCCTCAATTCGCCCTGCAACCCCACCGGCGTGGTATACTCGGAAAACGAAATAAAGGCCGTCGCCGAACTCGCCGCCGAAAAGGATATCCTCGTAATCAGCGATGAAATTTACGAACAATTCTGCTACGACGCCGAACCTGACAGTATCGCCAAATACCACAAGAAAACTCTACTGCTCAAAGGTTTCAGCAAGGCCTACGCGATGACAGGATGGCGGCTCGGATACATCGCCGCGGACAAATCCCTCAAATACCTCGTCGAAGAAATGACCAAGATTCAGCAGTATACCTTCGTCTGCGCCCCGACGCCTTTCCAACAGGCTGCGATCGCCGCCCTCGATTACGATGTGACAGCCTTCGTCGACGCGTACCGGAAAAAACGCGATCTGATCCATACCGGCCTCAAAGACTCCTTCGAACTCGTCAAACCGGGCGGTGCCTTCTATGCCTTCGTAAAGGCCCCGGGCGTATCCGCAACCGAATTCGTCGAAAAAGCCATCGCCAAAAACCTGCTCATAATCCCCGGAAGCGTCTTCAGTGAGCAGGATACCCACTTTAGAATAAGCTACGCCACCAGCGACGAAAAAATTCTCGAGGGCGTCGAAATCCTCAAAAGCATCGCGTAAATCAGAAATCCCGTTTTCTTCGCAACTTTTTATACAAACCGGCGAGAACACCCTTGACCTCACTGACAAAATTAAATAAAAGAGCCTTTCCGGCTTGTGAACAAAAAGACTGTTTTTTCACGCTCTTTGAGGAACGTTTATGATCAAGGCTGTTATCTTCCCGATAGTAGGGGGCCTGGCCCTGTTTCTCTTCGGCATGAACCTGATGTCGGAAGGCCTCAAAAAAGTAGCCGGCCCGAAGCTCAAAAACATCCTCAAATCAATGACCAAAAAACGTCTCGTCGGCTGCCTGGTCGGCGCCGGTGTTACCGCACTGATCCAGTCCAGTTCCGCTACCACCGTAATGGTCATCGGTTTCGTAAATGCCGGACTGCTTACCCTCAAACAGGCGATTTCCGTTGTCATCGGAACAAATATCGGTACAACCGCTACCGCCTGGCTGGTTTCACTCGAGGCCTTTAAGATAACTGAATATGCGCTTCCTGCTGTCGCGATCGGTTTCGCACTGCATGTCTTCGGCAGAACAAGAACCATAAAGGACACGGGGCTGATCATCCTCGGACTCTGCATCCTCTTTATGGGAATAAACTTCATGAAAGGCGCCTTCCACGGCCTCGAGCAGAGTGAACCCATACAAAACCTTCTCATAAAAACGGCAAACATACCTCTCATGGCAATCCTCGCCGGAACAATCGTAACAATGCTTATTCAAAGCAGCTCCGCTGCCGTTGCCGCCGTTCAGTTGATGGCTGTTGCGGGAGCCTTTGGGCATGACTGGGATATTGCGCTTAAAGTTGCCATACCATTTATACTGGGTAGCAACATAGGCACTACCATAACCGCCCAGCTTGCCGCGCTTCAGACCAACCTCAATGCCAGAAGAACCGCATGGGCTCATACGATGTTCAATATTATCGGGGCATTCATCTGCTTTTGGTTCATAGCTCCCCTGGCAAAATTTGCTCGAATAGTCGCGCCATGGGAATTGGGGCCGTCAACAATTGCCGCCTCTATAGCGATCACTCACACCTCAATAAAGATCTTTGAAGCGGTGTTTTTTCTGCCGCTGACCGGTCTGCTCGAAAAAATCGTAGTGGGAATGATCACAGAAAAACGCAGAGACGTCGAAACGAAACCTGTCATCCTTGAATATCATTTGCTTGGCACCCCTGCGATTGCACTTGATCAGGCAAAACGCGAAATCGTACGAATGGCAAAAACCGCGAAAAAAGCCCTCAGACGCGCTATCGCGGGCATCGTTGAAAACGACAACAGAAAACTCGATTCCGTAATGACAACCGAAGACCTCATCGACGAATTCCAGTTTGAAATCACCACTTACCTCTCAGCTCTGTCAAGAAAACAGCTTTCCGATGAAGTATCGAAAGAACTGCCTGTCCTGCTGCATACCGTCAACGACCTCGAACGCATAGGCGATCATGCCGTAAATATCGTCGAAATCGCCCAGCGGAAAATCGAACAAAACCTTTCCTTCAGCGACGCCGCACTAAGCGAAGTCACGGAATTGCGAAACCAGGCCGACCAGATGTTCGATTCGGTCATAACAGCCCTGGAAACAAATGATCTAAATGCCGCCAGAAGCGCTCTTGTAAATGAAAACAATATAAACAGACTGCAGATAGATTTGCGACGAAGCCACGTCCAGAGAATGAC
>CAYNKU010000150.1:0-5901 GCA_964397865.1 uncultured Pirellulales bacterium
CCCTCGGACTGAAAGAACACGGTATGGACCGTGATTTCGAAGTAACCGACGGAGGCCCGGGCTATATCGAAAAAGACCCCGTAACTGGCGAGCCCACGGGTATAGTAAGAGGGTGTCGAAGAATTCTCAAGATTATAACCGGCCAGAGGAGAGCAACCAAACAGGAACAGTACGACTTGCTTGTGAAGCTCTTTAAGGACTACAACTCCGTTGGCCTGACGGGTACCTGCGACGGCAAATCGACGGACTCCAACCTGGCGCTTTATAAAAAGATGCTCGATAATAAAGAGCTGACGGTTCGAATGGTCGCACAGAAAGGTTTCAATACACTTGGGCCCATCGGAGAGGTGGTCCAGCGGATCAAGGCGATCAAAAACGATGAATTTTACAGCGATAATCCAATGCTGCGGGTTATAGGCGCAAAGGTGTTCCTGGACGGCGGAATGCTCACCGGCACCGCCCTGATGAGAAAGCCCTGGGGCCTGAGCAAAATGTACGCGATTACCGACCCCGAATATAAAGGAATAAGGCGTATCCCCCACGAACGGCTGGTGCCGATGGTGCGGGCGGCGATCGAGAGCGGGATGCAGTTCAACTGCCATACCGTCGGAGACGGGGCCGTACACGCGATGCTCGATGCCTACGAAGAAGTCAACAAGACCCTGCCCGTCCGAAAAACGCGTTCGACGGTTATCCACGTCAATTTCATGAGTGCCGAATCCATCGAAATGATCAAAAGGATGGGAATTTTAACTATGGTTCAGCCGGCGTGGATGTACCTCGATACCGCGGCCCTCGAAAGTCATTTCGGCAAAGAACGAATGAAATATTTCCAGCCGTGGAGAACCCTCTTCGACGAAGGCATTCTTGCCGCAGGCGGAAGCGACCACATGTACAAGATCGGCTCACTGCGATCCGTGAACCCATACGACCCGTTCCTGGCGATGTGGACCGTCGTTGCCCGCAAACCCAAATGGTACAAAGGCCGATTCAATCCGCACCAGTGCCTCACGCGCGAGCAGGCGATCCGTTTATATACCAGCAACAGCGCCTGGTCGATGTTCCAGGAAAAATACGTCGGCTCTCTCGAAACGGGCAAACTCGCGGACTTTATCGTACTCGACACCGACCTTTTAACCTGCCCCGAAGACGGTATCAGAGACGCCAAAGTCCTGCGGACATATCTCAACGGCAAAGTCGTATTCAAAAGAGCGACAGTTTAGAATTTGCGATTAAGTTCTGAACCTGCTGCTTGGTAACGACGTGATATTTCCCGCCGCCAATTCGATTTCGCTAAGACCATCTCTTTTTAGAAACAAAGTGAGCCTGGCGATTGTATTAACCGCCAGACTCGGTTCTTCCAACCTCCCAGGTCGGAACAGGATCGAGTGCCTCTTGACCGAACAAACGGGCCTATATAAATGATGTACTATTTCGTTTCAGAGGTAATATAGACAAACTCACCGCTGCCCGTGACATGTTTTAACCCCGCCTGTGACAACTGTATGGCACAGCCGGGCCGGATTTTCGGCTTTTTTATGCTTTTGGGCCCCGGGAGCGGGTAAAATCAAAGAACTTGAAAATAAAAAACGGTTTTCTTGAAGTAAAACCGGCACCTGCGGGGTTGTATAATTGACGGTCGATCGTTAAGCGAGTTTTCTGAGGATTTCAAGTGCTTGAAGACAAGCTGCTTATCTGGAAGTTAAAACGCGGCAGCGCTGGTGCGCTTACGCGGATCTATGAAAAGTACAGAGACGACCTGTTGCGGATCGCGGCCGGACTCTTGAAAGAAACAAGCCAGGCCGAAGATGTGGTCCATGAAGTTTTTGCCGGTTTTGTCAATATCTCCAAAAGCTTCACTCTCACCGGCAGCCTTAGAGGATATCTGGCTACCTGCGTCGCGAACAAGGCCCGGAATTTAAACAGGACAAAATCCCGGCAGCGAACGGTAGGCCTCGATGAGATTGAGCCAATAGCGTCAGATATCAAAAGGCCCGACCAGTGGATCATCTGCGACGAACAGTTCCGCCGGCTGTGTGACGCTTTGGGGCAACTGCCCTGCGAACAAAGAGAAGCTGTCGTACTGCACATCCAGGCGGAAATGAAGTTCAAGGAGATCGCGAAACTTCAGCAGACCTCGACCAAGACCGCGATAAGCAGATACCGTTACGGCCTCGATAAACTGCGATCAATATTGAGAGCCGGTAACAAAACTTAAAGTCTTAAATTGTCATTCCCGCGAAAGTCGAAGATGCCTTAGGTGCGGGAATCCAGTTGTTTTTATAATTTAGCCTATAGGTTTTGTTGCAGATTCTAAATAATGAGGTGAAAAAATGACTCCGACAGAAGACATAAAAAAACTGATTAAAAATATAAAAATAAAAACCAATCCTGACGTTGATCAAGCCGTACTATCCGACCTCCTTAACAGACTGGACAAGACCAAAGGATTACGGCTTACCCCCCGTCACCCGAATTTCTGGAGAATAATCATGAATAAACAAATTACAAAAGTTGCAACAGCAGCAGCAGTGATTTTAATCGTTGTATTAGGCATAACGTTTTTGGATAAAACTGTTACTCCTGCTTATGCGATCGAACAAACAATTGAGGCTTGTCATAAAATACGCTATTTCCATTTTCAATATTTTGGAGCTAAAAGCGATCAAGTGCTTAAGGAAGCGTGGGTAGAATACGATGATTTAAACCAAATTAAAAACGTTAGGGTTAATTTCTACAAATGGGGTGGACAGGATATGGTGATGGTTTGGAAGGATGGTGAAACACAATGTTGGTTCAGAGATAAAAATGTGATCCAGTATTTCGAAGACGAGCTTTATACTAAGAAGGTTTTTAAGTTTGTGAAAAGATATGACCCTATCGGAGCGGTTAGTCACCTACAGGAACAACAAATCAACGGTAAGGTAAAAGTAGAAATAAATGACTCATTAGATGAATCAGATTTGATGCATGTAACCGCAACATATCTGCCGGACGCCTACCTGGTTGATGGCAAAACCCCTTCTATGCGCGAAATCTTTTATATCGACAAGGATACTAAACTTATTTTGTCTGTAGAAATTTATGCATTAGAAGATGATGAATATAAGGACGCGGGGGTGTGGGAATATATAGATTACAACCAACCTGTCGAAGCTGGCATGTTTAGTCTCGAAGATGAACTCCCGGACGATATAGAGCATATTGACTTGATGAATCAGGATATCGGTATAGAGCAAGGTAACCTTACTGATGAAGAAGTCGCATTTAAAGTTGCAAATGAATTCCTGGAAGCGCTAATCAATAAAGATTACGCAAAGGTAGGCAAACTTTTTGGAGGTGTTTCGGCTGAAAAGGCAAAAGAGCGCTTTACCGTAAATATAGTGCGAATAGTTTCTGTGGGCGAGCCGCTTGAACATATCAAGCCGCCTTCTTTGCGTGTGCCTTGTACACTCGAAATCCTGGAGGATGGGGAATTAAAAGAATGGCAACCGAAAGGGATTTTTATTCAGAGAGTTATGGGAAGGTCCGATCGTTGGTGGATTGTAGGAGGATTTTGAAAAAGTAGGCTAAGTACTAACTATTATATGGAGATTGTGATATCAAAAGTCCGGGCTGGATGGCTCGGCCTTTTTTTATGCTTTTTGGCCCGCGGGGAGGTAAAATCATCAAAAATTGCAAAAAGTTTTATTTTGCTTAAAGCAAAACGCCGGGCGGATTCGTGTTATAGTATGAGAAATGTTGGTCCGGCATTTAAGTGAATCGTAGATGATCGAAGACAAACTGCTTATTTTCAGATTTAAGCACGGCAGCACCCCTGCACTGCAGAGGATCTACGAAAAATATCGAGGTTATCTGCTAACGTTAGCAACGGCTCTTTTAAATGACGTCAATACCGCAGAAGACATTGTGCACGACTTCTTTGTCTCTTTCGCTCAATCGCCCGGCAGCCTGAAACTCCGCGGCAGCCTGAAGTGGTATCTGGCTGCGTGCGTAGCCAACCGGGCGCGTGACAGATTGCGGGCGGGCAAACATCAGCCTGTAAGCCTGGAATACGCCGATTCGGTATGTTCCGATTCGCCCGGCCCGGAGTCTTCAGCGGTATGTAACGAAGAATTACAGCTTCTAAGCGGCGCCCTCGATCAGCTTCCGTACGAACAAAGAGAAGTGATAATTCTTCGCGCCAGAGGCCGAATGAAGTTTAAGGCAATTGCCGAACTACAGAACGTCTCGATCAAAACGATTCAGAGTCGGTACCGTTACGGACTGGATAAATTGCGATCAATATTGGACACGGACGGACACGGAATTTTTTAGACACAGGTTTATCTGGAAGGATACTGTTAAAAAATAAAAAAACTATTTTTTCTCTGTGCTCTCTGCGCCCTCTGTGGCTAAGTAAGGTGAAAAGATGAAACCTGTAAAAAAAATAGAAGACCTGGTTAGAAGAATAAATGTTACCCCTGGCGCCGAGATGGACCGAAGAGTATTACAAGATATCCTTCAGGCACAGGAACAATCTCAAAAACCCCCCTCGGCCGATTTACCGCCGAATTTCTGGAGAATAATCATGAAAAGCAAAATAACAAAACTAACCGCCGCCGCAGTGATAATATTAGCGGTGATATTATCGATGAACCTTTTGGATAAATCAATCCCTGCTGCTTATGCTATTGAGCAGACAATTGAGGCAGGTCAAGATGTGCGCTATCTTCACTTTTACCACTATGCTTCATTGGATAGCAATACGCCGGACAAAGAAGCCTGGCTGGAATATGACGATAGCGGGCAGATTAAAAACATTCGAGTCAATTGGTATAATTATTATAGTTCTGGAAATATGGTGTTAGTTTGGAAAGAAGGTAGAACTAAATACTGGAGAAAGGAAAAGAAGACGCTAACGTTTTTCGAGGATGAAATTTACACAAAAAAGTCGGTTGCTTTTGCTAAACGCTACGATCCAACAAGAGCAGTTGAGAATATGTATGATTTAGAAAGAAAAGGTGACGTCGAAATAGAAATCCAGAAACCTGATGATAAGAGCAAACCGATAATTTTGACGTGTACATGGTTGCCGAACACATTTATTACCGAAGGGACATCACCGCAAATGCGTTCAATTGTCTTTATCGACCCATCCACCAAGCTTGTCACTTCCATAGAGGAATACGAACTAAGAGGTGATAAGTATGCAAGCGTTGGGGCCTGGGAGTATCCTGACTATGATACACTTTTCGAGCCCGGAATCTTTAATCTTGAAGAGGAAGCACCTGCAGATGTCAAGCGTCTTGATCAAATGACATTAGATATCGGCCTGGAGCAGACAGACCTTACTAAGAAAGAAATCGCGGTTAAAGTAGTGCGTAGTTTTTTACAAGCTTTGATTGCGAAAGATTATGATAGAGCTATTAAAATTTATGGATATGAAGATCCAGACGAAAAAGAAGAATTATGGAAAAGATTCGAAAAGCTGAATATTGTGCGAATAATTTTAGTTGATGATCCTATTTCTCCCCGAATGGATTCTCGCGGTAAGTTAAGAGTTCCATGTAAAGTTGAATTAGAGGAAGATGGCCAGATTATCGAGTGGCAAATAGAGGGCGTTTTTGCTCAACGAGTAATAGGGCATCCAAATAGATGGTGCGTCGCAGGTAAATTTGAAAAATAAACCGGGCTGTTTCGTTGATCTTATTTCATAACTAAAGGCCGGGCTTTTTAGCTTGGCCTTTTTTTATGGTTAGTCGAGTAGGCTGGTGGCGATTTTGGCGACGTTTTCGCTGGTTTCGCTGCATAGGGGCTCGGTGAGTGTTGTAAGGCTGGCGCTTGTTTGGATCAAGGAATCGGTATCGTCGAGCAGGCGGGCGATTTCGCGTTCGATTGGGTCTATCGATGTAAAATAAG
>CAYNKU010000151.1:0-5857 GCA_964397865.1 uncultured Pirellulales bacterium
AGCTTAATCATACCCCATATACGGTAGAAAAACTCCCCTGGATAGAGAGGATTATTATCATGCAGGCTGTTGATCCTCTTACCAAGAGTGGTAAAGTATATATGACCGGGATAATCAGCGACGGCGGTAATAATATAATAATCGACCAGTCGAATCTACATGATAATTATAAAGAGGCGTTTATGGAATGGATACTCAAGGAGCAGCTTACCCTTGAAACGCCCGGTGGTGTTAAGCTGTATACCCATCCAAGAGGCTCTGACTATGCCCGCCTTTATCTGGAAAATTTCGCAAAGGTGAATTCTGAATTTTTCGATATTAAAAACCTCAGTGACGAAAGATTCACCAGAATGATCGTTATGCCGGATGGAACGATTATGGGCCTCTCGGCCAATAAAGAAATGAGCGATGAGCAATTGGAGGAGCTTGTTGAGTCCTTAATAGAAATCAAGGCGAATTGATGGTCAGGGCAGGTCTTTCGACAAGTTCAGGGCAGGGTAATTGAGATTTTTTGGCTGGTGGGGATGTCATATAGCTCGGCGCGGAATTGAACATCGCCGGCTGAGATCATAATATCTGTCGGCACTTTTTATTTTCTCCGGGTTAATACTGAAGCGCAACTTTTCAAAAAACTGGATTCCCGCTTCCGCGGGAATGACAGTAAGGTGCGAAAATGACAAATGTTGTTTCCGCAACAGATATTAGTTTAGTTCTTTATCCTTCCAGTATTTTGTGCCTGCGACGGTGGCCTGCAGTGCCAGGCCCGATTCGGTCATCGAATATGCTTCGATACCGGAGCCGATGGCGCCTTCGGCGGATACTTCGCCGCCTGATTCGCCCGCTTTGGCTGCGGCATCGGCATGGCCGCCGAATTCCCAGCCGTTTTCGACGAATTTGTCGAGTGTGTAGCTGGAATGGAAGATGAGTACCTGCCTGTAGTCTTTTGCACCGAGGCCGAGTCCGACACCTCCCAATGCCATCTTCATATAGGTTCGCTCGCCGGTGGTATTGTTGACAACCGAGCCGTAGCCGCCTCCTGCGCTTACGAAGATGACGTTTACGTTGGCGTTGGCAAAGACGCCGTAGCCGGCGGCCCTTCGAATGGTATCTTCGAGGGTGGGACGCTCTTTATAGAGTCTCTGGAGCGTTTCCTGTTCCATGTCGCGAACGAGACGCTGTCTTTCGGATATTGGCAGTTTGGCGCTTGGGCCGCAGCCTGCGGTGAGAAACAGGGCCGCGATAAGGCACAAAATGAGTAATTGGGTTTTCTTCATTTTCTTGTCCCTTTCAAAAATTTCCGCGGGTTCGGTTTAAGTATTCAAATAAAGTTTATATTCTGCCGGTGGGAAAATCAAAAAAAAATGCGATTACGGCGGAAAATTTTTGCCGGCGGCGGATATACAGCTCGATGGCAGAGAAGAATCCTTTTGTTTAGTTGAGAAATATGTTATGCTGCTCAAACTAACCGATTTCTTTGAAATCTGTCAGTTCGAGCGTTGCGCGTGATGCGTATATCGCAAGTGTATTAGTTGAGGCTGACTACGTCGGCAATTGAATTAAATTTTTCTTTGATAAGGACTTAAACAAGTTCTGTCGATCAAAACGGTCAGGAGAAGTTAAGTCAATGGCAGAGTTATTTATTGACGAAACGTATAAATCGATCATGTCGCTGAGGGAAACCGAAAGAGCGATCAAGGCCATAAAGGATTTTTTCCAGGACAACCTGGCCGAGGCGCTGAATTTACAGAGGGTCTCGGCGCCGCTGTTTGTGAGAAAAGGCTCGGGTGTAAACGACGACCTCAACGGCGTCGAGAGAAAAGCGGCATTCCAGATAAAAGACGCGGACAACTGCGAAGCGGAGTGTCTGTTTTCACTGGCGAAATGGAAAAGGATGGTGCTGGCGGATTACGAATTCGAGTCGGGCGAGGGGCTGTATACCGATATGAACGCGATCCGTCCCGATGAGGAGTCGCTGGATAATCTTCACTCGGTTTACGTCGATCAGTGGGACTGGGAGAGAATCATAGAAAAAGAGCAGAGAAATATCGGCTTTCTGCAAGAGATCGTCCGCAAGATATACGATGTGCTTAAAGAGACTGAAAAATTTGTCTGCCAAAAGTATCCGCAGATAAAACCGATTCTCCCGGATGAGATAACTTTTGTTCATACGCAAGAGCTTCTGGAAATGTACCCGGAATTATCACCGATGGAAAGAGAAAACGAAATTACCAAAAAGTACGGCGCGGTATTCGTGACGGGGATAGGGGCGGAGCTGGCTGACGGGAAAATCCACGACGGCCGGGCACCTGACTACGATGATTGGACAACTCCTGATGAGGACGGCAAAAAAGGACTTAACGGTGATATACTGCTGTGGTATCCGCTGCTGAACAGGGCGTTCGAGATAAGCTCGATGGGTATAAGAGTAGACAAACAGGCACTTCTCAGACAGCTTGAAATAAGAGATTCACTGGAGAGGCGGCAGCTCCAGTGGCATCAAAGGCTGCTGAAGGGTGATCTGCCTTTGACTATAGGCGGCGGTATCGGGCAGTCGAGGTTGTGTATGTTTTTCCTGCGGAAGCTGCATATCGGCGAGGTGCACGCCAGCGTCTGGCCGCAAGAGGTGATAGACAAATGCAGGCAGGCGGGTATCAGGCTGCTTTAGAGGCTCTTGACATCTAACATCAAAAAAACTGTCGGGTAAACGCAAAAAATTTGCGATTTGAGTAAAAATTTTTTCGGGGGCGAGTTTTTTGTTATCGGGGTTAACAAGGGCAAAATACCTATGATGTGGGGAGATGACAGCGGGGCTTTTCGTGAGAAGTTGAGGGGGCGAAGTGGGAGTGGGAAAGTTACGGCAGGCGGGGGTTTTTACTCATATTAAACCGCGGCGATCGGGGCAGGCGAGGTGGTCAAAAAAAGCTCAAGGCCAAAGGCCTGGGCGGCCGATGCATTTAATGACAAGAAAAAACGGCTCTGGAGAATGACCTATTTGGGCCATAATTTAGCTCGGACTTACAGTAGTCTACCTTCGGTATCGCACGCATGTCGGATCGCAAGTCGGACAACCGTAAGCAGGCAGCTAAAGGGGAAAAAGGAAAGGGCCGTATTTGCCCCTGTAGAGCAAAAGACGAGTATTTCAAACATAAAAAAAGAAAAAAAATTGCAGGAATACTCTCGTCAAGCTCAACAGGGGTTTTTTATTGCGCTTTAAGGATTGATAAACAACATGTCCCTGCTAAAATATGAGTGAAGCCGGGACGATCTCGACATATTGGAATGCTCCAAGAGTTGAGATTCGGAAGATGGAGGTTTAAGGTGGATACAAATCATTCTATCGGGACAGGTTGTGGTCGAATGTCTCGGCGAAAATTCATTCAAAATATAACCCGAGCTGCGGCTATGATAGCAGTTGTTATACTATTAGGGGGTTGCAATGCAGTCAGCGGCACTGAGAAAGAGCGGTTCTGTTTCGAGCACAGCTTTATTGACTGCGAAGGCGGCTATGACGGGTGGGGTGCTGTAGCTGTAGCGGATTTTGACAACGATGGCCGGGCGGAATTCGCCACAGGAGGAAAAGGCGGAGGTTTTTATTATCTCTATGACCTAAATCCCGAAACCAATACCTGGAAGCGTTATGTTATTACGCGGGACATCAGCCCGAATGTCGGTGCGGCTGCTACGGACCTTGACGGCGACGGCCGGCCGGAGATCGTCTGCGGCGAATGGGGCCAGCGTCTCTTCTGGATAGAACCCCCTGCCGAAGGACTGGAAAACTGGACGCCTCATCCTGTCTGGACGGGACTGCATGACCCGCATGATGTTCTGGCTGGGGATATTGACGGTAACGGGCGTGATGAAATTATCGTTCGAGAAAAAGACGGACGGTTACTATTGTTCCGTGTTCCGATTAAGGCCAAAACAGCCTGGGAACCGGAGGTTATCGCTGAACATGTCTCAGGAGATGGAACCGCCATAGCGAATTTTTCCGATAAAGGCGGGTTGGATATTATTACCGGCGCCGGCTGGTTTGAAAACGCGGCGGGGGACGGCTCAAAGTGGGTGCGTCATCGGTTGGTTGACGAATCACTAAACTGGCATCCAGAATCACGAATAGCTGTAGGTGACGTTGACGCAGATGGAAAGCCGGAGGTCGTCATTACCGAATCCGAGATAGGTCCTGCCCGTCTGGCCATCTTACGAGCGTCAGGGAAAGATAAACCCTGGAAAGCAAAGATCGTACTGCCGGCCAAACTGGATCTGCGAGGCCTGCACAGCCTTAAGCTTGTCGATTTTGATGGCGATGGTCGACTTGAAATCTTCACCGCTGAGATGGAAAACAAAAAAACAGACGGTGTTAAAAGCCGGCCACGCTGGTGGTGCGTTTCCATGGACGCTGATCGCTGGAAAAGGCATATTCTTTTAGACAGTAATTTAGGCACACACGAAGCGGCTGTGGCCGATTTTGACGGTGATGGTCGGCCGGACATCGCAGGGAAAGTATGGAGGGCCAATAAAATCAACGGTAACAATGGACGCAACCACGTGGACTTCTTACACAACCAGGCAGCACGATAAAATTTTTAAAAAAAGCACTTGCAAGATGGGCTGGAGGTTTTATACTAATTTGAGGTTACGCGGGTGTAGCTCAGTGGTAGAGCGTCACGTTGCCAACGTGAATGTCGTGAGTTCAAATCTCATCACCCGCTTTCGTTTGAAGGAGCAAAAGATATAATATCGGCGAGTTACCGGCTAAGCACAGTAGTTTGGCGTTGGTCACTGGTATGTTATGGCTCGGCAGGATCGGGTTGTCAAATCTTAAAAACAGGGCTAAGAGAGTTGGTTTTCTCTTGTGCCTTTTTTGTTTGTTCAGAGATATGCAATGAACTTGCAGGCGGCGTTAAAAAACACAATAATTTGCGGTGATTGCGAACAGGTGCTGGCACAGTTTCCGGAGGCGTGCGTAGACCTGATCGTTACCTCTCCACCTTATGCTGACTGCAGAAAAAATACCTATGGCGGCGTTCATCCGGATAAGTACGTAGAGTGGCTTTTGCCGAAATGCGAACAATTCTTGAGGGTACTTAAGCCGACCGGCACATTTATACTCAATATCAAGGAGAAAGTTGTTAAGGGTGAAAGGCATACATATGTATTGGATTTAATCCTTGAGATGAGAAAACAGGGGTGGCTTTGGACAGAAGAATTTATCTGGCATAAAAAAAACTGCTATCCCGGAAGATGGCCCAATCGTTTCAGAGACGCCTGGGAGAGATGTTTACAGTTCAATAAGCAAAAAAAATTCAATATGTACCAGGATGCGGTTATGGTGCCGACGGGGGACTGGGCTAAAACTCGTCTAAAAAATCTCAGTGAGACCGACAAGCTTCGTGATGAATCAAAAGTTCAAAGCGGTTTTGGCAAAAAAATATCGAACTGGATCGGCAGAAAACAGGCGTATCCGACCAATGTTTTACATTTAGCCACCGAATGTGGAAATAGAAATCATAGCGCGACATTTCCAATATCTCTTCCGGAATGGTTTATAAAGCTTTTTACCCAAAAACATGATGTTGTACTTGATCCATTTATAGGTTCGGGGACGACGGCGATAGCCGCAAAGCAGCTTGAACGCATTTACGTGGGAATCGATAAGGACCCCGAGTACTGCCGGATAGCTAAAAAAGAACTCGAAAATATATCAGTACAAGGAAGTTTCAAATGGGCAAACTGAATATCAAGGAAATCAATTATTTTGTAAATGAGAATATTTCATTTTTTCATGAAAATAAATTGCGAACGTTGCATGAAATAAATTTGAAGCAATTACTGAGAAAGAAAAACCCGTACCTGTTTA
>CAYNKU010000152.1:0-3920 GCA_964397865.1 uncultured Pirellulales bacterium
GCGGTATTGACAACGAGGCGTTCGGCCTGGGCGCGTTTGCCGGCATTTTTGTGATTTAAGTTAAGGATCCTTCTGCGGCGGCCCAGGATCGTCTCGACGCAGCCGGACTGTCTTGATTTGTGGATAAGCTCATCCATAAATTTTCGGATCGATTTGTAGCGGGCGAAATAATCCTTAATGAATTTTTTGGCCCTGGCATGTGAGAGTCCTGTGGTTCGTGACAGGCCGAAGGCGCCCTGGCCGTAAATGATACCGAAATTGACCGCCTTGCAGTGCGAACGCATCTCGGAGGTAACTTCTTCAAGCGGCACATCGTAGATCTGCGAGGCGACGAAGCGGTGGATATCCTTGTCGGCGGCGAAGGCTTCGAGCAGCGCCCTGTCTTTTGAAAAGTGCGCGAGCAGGCGAAGTTCGATCTGGGAGTAGTCGGCGCTTAGGAGGTAATCGGTTTTGCTCCTGGGTATAAAGGCCGAGCGGATTTTCCTGCCGAGTTCGGTGCGGATGGGGATATTCTGCAAATTGGGGTCGCTGGAGCTTAATCGGCCTGTGGCGGTAACGGTCTGATTGAAGGAGGTATGGACGCGGTCGGTGCGGGGGTTAATCAGCAGCGAGAGTTTTTCGACGTAGGTATTCTGCAGTTTACTGAGTTGGCGGTATTGAAGGATCAGATCGATGACCGGGTGCTGGTCGCTTAGCTCCTCGAGGACCGAGGCGTTGGTGCTTCGGAGGGTTTTGCCCCGCCGGGTGGATTTAAGGCCGAGCTGATCGAAGAGTATCTCGGCGAGCTGCTTGGGCGAATCGATATTGAAGACCGTGGTCGTGTGTCGATAAATTTCGTCTTTTAATTTATCGATCTCTTCGGCTATACGGTTGGAAAGACCCGCGAGCAGCCTGGTATCGAGCGAGACGCCGTTGTATTCCATCTGCGCCAGGACGGGGACAAGCGGCATTTCGGTTTTTTCAAACAGTTCCTTCAGGCCTGGCTGACCTTCGAGGCGGTCCTTTAGATAGAGATACAACTGCCAGGTAATGTCGGCATCTTCGGCGGCATATTCACAGGCGGCGGCGGTATCGACCATATCGAAGGTAAGCTGGTTCTTGCCCCTGCCGATAAGCGATGCGATCGGTATGCAGTGGTAGCCGAGGAAATCCAGGGCCATCGAATCCATCGAGTTGCTGGTTCTTTCGGGGTCGAGGCAGTATGAGGCGACCATGGTATCGAAGTAGACACCTTTTACTTCCATATCGGCGTTGCGAAGGATTAGCAGGTCGTATTTAATGTTCTGGCCGACTTTTTTGACGCTTTCGTCGGCGAGTATTGGAGAGAGTTTGCTTCTTACATAGGCCGGGTCCAGATGCTTTGTGCCCAGAGGCGCTTTTATCGCCAGGTAAAAGGCCTTTTGCTTTTGCCATGAAAAACTGATACCGACCAGGTCCGCCCGCATGGCATCGAGCGAAGTGGTTTCGGTATCGATGGCGAATATCTTCTGCTCTTTCAATTCCTTGAGGAAATTGTCGAATTTTTCCGGCGTATCTATAAGCTGATAATCGTGACTGACGGTCTTTGCCGAAGGCGGTCCCGCGGGCGCTTTTGCCGGTTCGGCTTTTTCGGCTCCGGCCGGGGCTTCGAGGTTCATCTGACTGAGCAGCCGGGTGAAACCCAGTTCGGTAAAGACCCGCGAGAGCTTTTCCTTATCGGGTTCGGAAAATCTAAAGGCGTTGTAATCGACTTTTACCGGGACATCGCAATTTATAATGACGAGTTCTTTACTGAGCAACGCGAGGTCTTTTGATTTTCTGAGGTTTTCACCTCGTTTGCCTTTGATCTCGTCGGCGTGGTCGTAGATGTTTTCGAGTGAGCCGTATTTTTGTATCCAGTCGAGCGCGGTCTTTGGGCCGACGTCGGGTACGCCGGGGATATTGTCGGCGGTATCGCCCTGCAGCGCGAGGCAGTCGATGAACTGCTGCGGTGTGATCTTCATATCTTCTGCCATCGCCTTGCGGTCGAAAGCCCGGCTGGTTTTGATATCGAAAGTCCGCACGCGCTCGTCGAGCAGTTGGAGCATGTCCTTATCTTTCGAGCAGATGTAGGCGTCGATACCGTCGGCGGAGGCTCTTTTCGCGAGGGTGCCGATTATGTCGTCGGCCTCGAAGCCTTCGAGCCGAAGGACGGGGATTTTCATAGCGGCCAGGATCTCCTCGATGCGGTCTATCTGCACGGGCATATCGTCGGGCATCGGGGGTCTGTGGGCCTTGTAGTCGGGGTAAATTTTTGTCCGAAAGCTCGGGGTTTTACTGTCCATAGCGACAACGAGCATGACGGGGTGCTGGTTGTTTATCAGGCTAAGCAGCGTGGTTGTGAAGATGTATGTGGCCTTGGTGGGTTCGCCGGCGGGGCTGGTGAGCTGCTGGCGCATCGGCGCGAAATAGGAGGCGTAAATATGCGCGTGGCCGTCGATTATATAAAGATTCTTCGCCATTGAAACCACTTTATTTCTTATCGCCCAGACTGTCAAGCAGCTTCTGTAAAGCGGCGGCGGCTTTGGCATGAGCGGGATCGTGGCGAAGCGCCTCGCGGTATTCAGCTATGGCCTGATCCGGTTTTTCCTGCTTCTGAAACAGGACGGCAAGGTTGTAATGAGCTTCGGCATAATCGGGAGCAATTTCAATGGCGGCTTTATAGTGCTTTAAGGCGTCTTCGAGCCGGCCCTGGAGAAAATACGCATTGGCGAGATTATTGTGTGAACTCGGCAAGTTGGGGTTGATTTGCAGTGCCTGTTGGTATTGTGCGATAGCTTCAGTGAATTTGCCCTGAGCGGCCAGGGCATTGGCGGCTTCGTGACAGGCGGAGGCTTTTTCGATTTTCTGTTTTACTTCCCGGACTTTTGCCAGTGCCTCGCGGATGGTTTTGTCCTGCGGTTTTATGGCCTGAGCCTGCTGATAATATCTGACAGATTCGTCGAATCGGCCGAGTCGGCTCAGAGCGTAGCCGATACTGTGGAAAGCATCGGCGTTGTCGGGCTCCAGGCCGATAACCTGTTTCCATTGAACGATCGCTTCTTCTGGTTTTTGCTGCCTTAAAAAGGCATTGCCGAGATTGAATCGCGCCTTGATATAATTGGGACTTATCTGCAGAGCCTTTTCATAATGCTCGATCGCTTCTTCGATACGGCCGACGCCAACTAAAGCAAACCCGAGACTGTTATGAGCGGTATAGTTTTTGTTTGTAGTATCGACGTCGACGGCACGGCTAAAGAGTGTGATACTGTTTTGCCAGTGACGCACCTGCACAGAGGTCAGAATCGTCCAGGCTCCCAGTAACACTACGGCCAGGATTGTTACAGCAATTTTTCGATATCGCCATCTGTTGAATACATCCGCAGCGCCCCAGGCTATGATAATAAAAAGTCCGATTAGGGGGATATAGCTGTAGCGGTCGGCCATGGCCTGGGCGCCAACCTGGATTATGCCGATTACCGGCAGCAGCGTGCCAAGGAAAAACAGCCAGCCGACGGTAAGATAAGGTTTATTTTTAAATCGGCCCAATATCAATGCCGACAGTACCAGCAAAACGACGGCAGCTATCACGGGCTGCCAGGTGGGCAGAGTGCGCCCGGGATGAGGATAAATGATGGCAAGGGAGTAAGGCAGTATCATTTTCCAGATGTAGGCGATATATGAAACCAGCGCGTTCGCCAGTCGCACGCTTAGCGGAAACATATCGAAAGAACGCATCGTACCGCCCTGCCGCTGGACGAGGAAGGTGATAACACAGAACACGGCCGAGATAACGAAAAGCGGTATTTTCTCCTTTATCAAACCGGCGAGGCTGCGCCGGCCCGGTGCGTTGGCGGATATGCTTGAATTGCCGAATCGGCCGAGCGGCCAGTAGTCCAGAAGCAATAGTGCAAAGGGCAGCG
>CAYNKU010000152.1:3930-5811 GCA_964397865.1 uncultured Pirellulales bacterium
GTGACCAGCATCGCCTTTGACAACAGGCCGAGAATAAACGCGATAAATACCGGCAGCAGCCTTCTCAAGCTCGGCAGACGCGCATAACGAACGTAGGCGCTCATTGTGAGTATCCAAAAAAAGGCGCTCAAGACGTCTTTTCGCTCGCTCACCCAGGCGACGGACTCGACGTGTAAGGGATGCAGGGCAAAGGCGGCGGCTACAAAGGCGCTCGGCCATATCCTTGCGGTCATACTGTTTAAGACCAGAAAGAGAAGTATCGCGCTCGCTGTGTGCCAGAAGAGATTCGTTAAATGAAAGGCGGCGGGGTTCAGGCCGAACAACTCATAATCGAGAATCAGCGACAGGCACGTAAGCGGGTGCCAGTTGCGGGCGAGTGGCTCGGTAAGAGCCCAGCGGACGCTTTGGAGAGTTATGCCCGCCTTTACATTGGGGTTGTCGGTAACGTAGACGTTGTCATCGAAATTGACAAAGTCACAATTTTTTACCTGCCAAAAGGCGATTACAGTAGCGGCCGCGAGAGCGACGCAAATCAATCCAACGCGATATCTTGCAAAGAAACTACTCATTTTTTTGAGTCAATCCATTTAGCAATTAATACCAACAGTATAATTTCTTACCCGCCGAATGTAAAATCTTTTGCCTGCCGCTGCCCGGAGTCTTAAAAAACGCCGGCCTTGACAAAAGGCCGGTTTTTAAGCGACAATAGCAACCGGTTTTTTAAGAAAGTGTGAATAGATGGATGCGATTTTAGGATTCGGCTTTTTTTCGTCCCTGCTGACGATATTGGCGGCGGTGAATTTATATGTCTTTATCAGGCTGAGCGGTTTTCTAAAGATAAAGCGAAGGCTGTGGTTCTGGCTGGTGCTGGCGCTGTGCAGTATGTCTTTTCTCATAGCCGAAGAATTAGAGCCTTATATCGGTAATATACTCGGCAGGATCGTTTATACAACGTGCAATAACTGGCTGGGGGTTCTGTGGATATTTTTTGTCTGCCTGATAGTTTACGAAATATTGCGGCTTATAGTACGGATAAAGGTAAAGTTAAATGACCGCATCGCAGGAGAGGTTATTGTCATTATCGCTTCGGTTTTGAGTATATATTCCATGATCAACCCCCTGCTGCTGAAGGTAAATATAATCGATATCGCCGGGCCGATTGATATGGATATCGTACACATGGCGGATCTTCATATCGGTAGTGTGGGAGACGGGTTTTTGAAAAAAATAGTCGACAAAACCGCTGAACTGGAGCCCGATATGGTGGCTATTACCGGCGATTTGATCGATAGCCGTGATCAGAATATCCAACAGGTAACCGAATATCTCGACACGATCGATGCGCCGGTGTTCTTCGTGATCGGTAATCATGAGCGCTACATCGGTTCCGAGAGGGTAACGCAGATATTGCAGAATACGAACATGCGGGTATTGCGGAATGAGCAGGCCCGGCTGGGTGATGTGCAGATTGTCGGTATCGATGACAGCGGGGACCCCAACCGCGTTAGAAATATCCTCGCCGGCATCGATATCGACCCGAACGGCTATTCTGTATTGCTTTATCACAGGCCGGTGGGCTTTAAGGCAGCGGCGGAGGCGGGGATCGACCTGATGCTGGCCGGGCACGTCCACGAGGGACAGTTATTTCCGTTCAACTACATAGTCGGCATGTTTTATGAATATATGGGCGGCCTTCACAGATATAACGACAGCCACCTCTATGTTACCAGCGGCGCCGGCACGTGGGGGCCGAGAATGAGACTCGGCTCAAGAAGCGAAATCGTCCTGCTGCGGGTTCGCAAAAAACGGTAAAAAGCCGCAGAGCACACAGAGATCGCAGAGAGATAATTAAATAGTTTTGAACCACCTGCCGCGACCTGT
>CAYNKU010000153.1:0-4264 GCA_964397865.1 uncultured Pirellulales bacterium
CGTCGGATGGCAGAAGACCGAATTCAAAGGCAAACGTTATAATTTCTGGGCTATGCGCAGGAGAATCGGTGCCGTTCAAAAACATGAAAAATTCCTCGGTATGACCGCGGGGCCCGTTCTGGCCAGGTCAAGCGCCCTTATCCACTGGAACGCCCCCGATGGTGAGACCGTAATCGAAGAAAGACGCATAGTAACCGCTTTTCGCCAGTCGGATCCGACAATTACCCTGCTCGAAGTCAGGACCAGTCTCAGGGCTGTCAATGGTGACGTCTATTTCGGCGGTGATCGCACAGGCGGGCCGGAACACAACGGCGTGCAGTATCGCGCACACGGCGATGTCAATACAGGCCCCGCGGAAGGTAAGGCTGTTTACACTTTCCCGACCGAGGACGCCGTTGCCGAAACCGATGAAAATATTCCGTGGGCGACGCTGTCCTACTGGCTGAACGATAAGCGCTACAACGTGCAGTTTATAGACCATCCGCGTAATCCTGATCCTACTTACTTTTCAGCGTATCGCGATTACGGCCGATTCGGCCCGTCTTTCCACGACTACACAATAAAAGAAGGTCGAACTGTAAGGCTTACTTATTATATAAAGATCACCATGGGCCTGACGCCCGAAAGACCCGCGATGGACGCGGTTTACTGGTCGACCGTCAACAGCCCGATGGTCAGGGTGGTACGCTAAGTGAGTTCGCTTGACAAAACAGGGCAAAAGTAATAGTATAAATTTAGCGCATAGGAATTTGTATTTAATCCAAGCCCCGCACGTAAGTAAGGGGATAAAAACTATGTGGCAAAAAACCCCGCCAAAGGCGGTTAATTTAATAAGAGACATTGCTATCATCCTGGCGGATAGCAACTAACGGAGATATTGAGAATTTCTGAAACTCGAGGTGAATTTAAGATGACAAAGAAGATTGGTGGTTTAGCTGCAAGTGTCACACTTTTGCTGATTATGACGATGTGTCTGTTCGTATGTTCGTGCAAAAAGTCCCCGCCGGCTGAAGAGCCACAGGAACCGAGTGAAGCCGAAATCCAGGCAAAGTTCGATGAGGTCGTAAAAGAGCTCGAAGCAACCGCGAAAGAAGCTGAAGCTACCGCCGCAGAGAAAGAAGCCGAAGAAGCACAAGCCCCCGAGGGCGATCTAAAACCGATTCCATTGGTGCTGCCTAAAAAGGTCTTTATCGGAACGCCCACCGATATCCGTGTGCCAAATCTTGAAAAACCGCTCGGCAGACCAAGGCCGCCCTTTCTTGCGCCGGAGGGTACGGTAAATGTCGCCGCCGGCAAACCGATGTCGAGCACCGACGAAGAGCCGATCATCGGTGAGATCGAGATGATAACCGACGGCGACAAAGAGGCCGCCGACGGAAGTTATGTCGAACTTGGGCCTTTCCTGCAGCACATAACCGTAGACCTCGGAGAAAAGCACGATATATACGCGATCGTAGTGTGGCACTATCACAAGCAGGCGCAGGTTTATCTGGATGTTATTGTTCAGATCGCCGACGATCCCGATTTTATCACTAACGTCCAGGCGGTCTTCAACAACGACCACGACAACTCCGCGGGCCTGGGGGCGGGTTCGGATATGCATTACGTCGAGACCAACGAGGGTAAACTCATAGACGCCAAAGGCGCACAGGGCCGATACGTCCGCCTTTACAGCAACGGTAACAGCAACAATGAGTTGAATCATTATATTGAAGTGGAAGTTTACGGCTTACCCGCAAAATGAAATGCCCACTGAAATGTTGCGCCCCTTTACTGGTCGTGACAATAGTCGCTATGGCGCTTCGCCTGCCCGGGCTGGCGCGGCGCCCTATGCACGTCGATGAGGCTGTGCACGCCGAGAAGTTCGGTTCACTGCTCGAAGAAAATTTCTACCGCTACGACCGTAACGAATATCACGGCCCGACCCTCAATTACTTCACACTGATACCGGCATATCTTTGCGGCGCGAAAACCCTCGTCGAGGTCGATGAGTTTACACTCCGGATCGTGCCGGTTTTTTTCGGTGTACTCTTAATACTGCTGCTTCTGCTGCTCTATGACGGCCTGGGCAGGGGGGGTATAATTTTTGCCGGAATTTTAACGGCGATATCGCCGGCGTTTGTTTTCTACAGTCGATATTATATCCAGGAAATGTTGCTGGTGTGCTTCACTTTCGGCGTGATCGCCTGCGGATATCGTTATCTTCGGACCCGCAAACTTCGCTGGATAATTTTCACAGGTATTTCACTCGGTCTTATGCACGCGACCAAGGAGACCTCTATCATCGCCGCTGGTTCGATGCTTCTGGCGCTTATCATTACCGCCCTGCTCGAACATCGCCAAAAACAGCTTCCGGATATCGCCAGTTCGATAAAACCCCTCCACTGCGTCGCGGGCCTTGCTGCGGCGATTATAGTTTCCGTCCTTTTCTTTTCTTCATTTTCTACAAATCCCCGCGGCCCCGTGGATTCGGTGTTGACTTACGCGAATTATTTCAGCCGGGCCGGGCAGAACGCATGGCACATTCACCCGTGGTATTATTACCTGAAGATACTTATTTTTTCGCGATACGGCGACGGCCCCGTATGGACCGAGGCGTTTATAGTGATTTTAGCCGTTGTCGGCTTTATCGTCGCGTTAAGGAAAAAACCAGCCGGCCTGGCGGACTTCACACTGCTTCGCTTTTTGGCATTTTATACGCTCATTATGACGGCGGTATATTCGCTTATACCTTACAAAACGCCCTGGTGCCTGCTCGGATTTTTTCACGGCATGATACTGCCGGCAGGCGTCGGCGCGATGGCGATATTGAAACTTTCAAAAAATACTGTCAAACGCTCGGTCATAATTATTCTGCTCGCAATCGGCTGCGCGCATCTCGGATGGCAGGGGTATCGCGCAAGCTACAAATTCTCCGCCGATCCGCGCAATCCTTATGTTTATGCTCATACAACTACGGACATTTTCAAAATAGTCGATAACGTGAAGGATGTCGCCCGCTGCGTCGACGCCGGCAACGATATCCATATCGAAGTTATATGCCCGGGATACGACTACTGGCCTTTGCCGTGGTATTTCCGCGAGTTCGAAAATCTCGCTCTTTACAGCGGCGTCGATTATACCGCTCCGGCGGCGCCGATCATTATAGTCTCGCCGACGGCAGAAACTGATTTGATCAAAAAATTATACAAATTGCCGCCCCCGGGTCAGCGCGAACTGTATATACCCCTGTTCGAAACGGATATGCAGCTTAGGCCAGGTGTGCCGCTGCGGGCGTATATTAAAAAGAGCCTGTGGGATAAATACGCACAGCAAAAACGAAACTAAACGTCGAACGATTAAAAATGACGGAATCTCAACCATATCCTG
The DNA here is from genome assembly GCA_964397865.1 of uncultured Pirellulales bacterium. Taxonomy (GTDB): domain Bacteria; phylum Planctomycetota; class Phycisphaerae; order Sedimentisphaerales; family Anaerobacaceae; genus CAYNKU01. Next base: position 3,370 of record CAYNKU010000153.1, read on the forward strand.
ACTTTATTCAGATCGTGCCCGACGATGCGAAATCCTCAGCCGATTCGATCGAGAATCTCAGCCGATTCAAGTACAACGCGATGGCGACCACCTTCGAGATACTTATCTGCCACAGCGACCGCGATTACGCCGCCCAGGCCGCCTGGGCCGCCTTTGCCGAGCTGGAAAAACTCGAACAGGCCCTCAGTCGATACGTCGAGAACAGTGACATCTCGCGGATAAATGCGCTCGAAATGAATCGAACGCTCAAACTCGGCCTGGAGGCCTTCGAGTGTCTCGAAATTGCCGCGCAGGTATACACCCAAACCGGCGGCGCGTTCGATATTACCGTGGGCTCTCTTTTCGACTGCTGGCTCGATAAGGACAAAAACTTAAAGTCTCCTTCGCCCGAACAGATCGACCGGGCCCGCAAGCGAACCGGCATGCACCTTCTGAAACTCGACCGCTCTAACTTTACCATCCGGGTACTGGCGGATTCGGTTCGCCTTGACCTCGGCGGTATCGGAAAAGGCTTCGCGGTCGATAAAATGGCCGAACTCCTGGGCGAATGGGATATCGAAAGTGCGCTGATCCACGGCGGCGCAAGTTCGGCTGTTGCCCTGGCTCCGCCCGCCGGCAAAAAAGGCTGGCCCGTAAATCTTAGCAGTCCGTGGGAACCGAAGAAAAAGTTTGCCCGCTTGCGTTTATCCAACCGGGCATTGAACGCATCCGGCCTTTTGAAAGGCCGGCATATAATCGACCCCCGCTCCGGCAGACCTGTTAAAGGTGATCTCGCCGCCTGGTTATCCACGCCCACCGCTGCGATCGGAGATGCGCTCTCGACCGCGTTTGTGGTAATGTCGCCACGTCAGATCGAGCAGTACTGCCTCAAACACAGCGACACGATGGCGTTTGT